>DUNT01000002.1 GCA_012839205.1 Clostridiaceae bacterium | reverse complement strand
GATCCGGAAGTATTTGAATATGTTGACGCATCAAGTGCTAACGACGATATAAACATCCTCAGAAAAGAGCCTTCAGATGGCACGGTAAGAATAATTGCCGCAAATATCGGTGGTGTGAATGGAAGCGACATACCTATTATGAATGTCAACTTCAAAGTAAAGAGTGGCGTACAAAACATATCCAGCACTATCTCCATCAGCAGGGCCAAACTGGGTGTAATGCCTGGAGGTACGACAATAGAGGCAGGCCTGAGCAGTAAGACAATCACCGTAGGTTCAATTCCGACTGTGGATAAGAGTGCATTGAGAACTGCGATAGAAGCAGCAGAGAGCTTGTACAACAGTGCAGAAGAAGGAATTGAAAATGGTTGTTACTGGAAGGCTGACATAGATGCCTTCAAGGCAGCAATAGATGCGGCTAAGGCTGTATATGGAGATTCAGGCGCAAGCCAGTCACAGGTTAACAATGCTGTTAATGCACTGAATGCGGCTAAGGCAGAGTTTGAGGCATCCGTAATAACACCGGCTACCGGAGATCTTAATAATTCCTCAACAATCGATATAGGAGACCTGGCTATAGTTGCATACTACTATGGCGCGAAATCCGACAGTGAAAATTGGGCAGAGGCCAAGATTGCAGACATTAATAAAGACAATGAGGTCGGTCTTGATGATCTTGCTTTCGTGGCTTACAGAGTATTGGATTAGAGGAGTCAATAGTTAAATAGTATGGGGATGCCCGCATCCCCATGCTGTTTAACACTAAGATTTTTTTCTTTTCAGTTCGCAATTCCAATACCCCCTGGCAGAATTTTAACAGTGATGTTTGTCAAAAAACAACTTGGGTTAAGGAACCAGGAATATTTGGTATTCGCTCCTTACAGGAGTTAATACAATAAAAAACAAGAGGGGATGATTTTAGTTGAAGAAAACTTCTAAGCTTCTGTCGCTACTCCTGATAGTGGCAATAATGATGAGTTTACTGCCTGCTTTTCCAGTATCGGCTGTAAATCCGTACCTGCCGCTATGGGAGCATTTACCTTACGGAGAACCAAAAGTATTTGAGGATCCCGATAATCCGGGGAAATATCGTGCCTATATTTTTGGTAGCCATGATGTCAGGTACACCAGCTATTGCGGACCGGACATAAGGGCCTGGTCAGCCCCAGTGGAAGACTTAACCGACTGGCGTGATGAGGGATCGGTTTTTAAGTACTACATAAATGGCCAGTGGGATGTCTTTTACGCACCAGATGTTGTGGAGGTCAGAAGAAGAGACGGTACAAAGGAATATTATCTATACCCACATAGCCGTGGCTCCAACAGAATAGCAATGGTGTGTAAATCAGACAGACCTACAGGACCTTACACGCCAATCAATATGACTGCAGACGGAACCCGGACAGTATCAGGCAGTATCTTGGGATTTGATCCGGCTGTATGGATAGAATATATCACAGATCCAAGCGATCCTGATTATGAGATTGGCTTTAGGGCATATGCATATTGGGGATTCGCAGGGAGCAATGAAAAGTCATGGGCATGCGAGTTGGATCAGAATACTATGTATTCAGTCAGACCTGGTACCCAGGCTATTCAGTATTTTATGCCTTGCAGTTCCAGCTACGGCAATATAAATGACCCGGCTGGAACCACATATCCGTACATATATCCAGATGAGGATATCACTACATTCAACTTTTTTGAGGCTTCTTCAATTCGTAAGATTGGTAATAAATACATAATGCTTTACAGTGGATACTCGGGACCGGACTATGGACTGGGCAGCACTAACTCTGCATTAAGGTACTGCTACGGTGACAGTCCTCTTGGACCCTGGAGAAGCGGTGGTGTGCTTGTGGATTCCCGTGCGCCGGTACTCAATCAGAACGGGACCGCTTTAACCACAAGTAATTCAGCCCATAATACCCATGGAAGCCTTCTGGAAATAAACGGAAATTGGTACTGCTTCTATCACAGACCTCCCAGAGGTTATGGATATGCACGTCAGCCTATGGTAGCTCCCGTTAAGATTACTTGGGACGAAAAACCGGTAGCAGAGGGCGGAAAAGTTGTTATCAGGGCATTTGACCCATATTCCGAGGATAATACATGGACCGCTAAGGATAGCAGGGGTTATGAATATACCGGAGCCGAAGTTACATCAGAAGGCTTTGAAGTATTCGGCCTGGATCCCTACAAATACTATTCAGCGGGATACGCATGTTATTTTTCAAACCCCAACACACTGCAGGATTCATTTGACATTTGGGATAATAACATGGCCATTACAAATGTTCAAAACGGCCATAGAATAGGGTACAAATATTTTGGATTCGGAGGTCTGGATGCAGAACTCGCAAGTCAATTCGGCCTTAAACCTTTTGAAGGAACCAAACCTGGAAACAACACAAAGTTCAATCTGTTCCTTACACCAAGAACAACAGATTCCTTCAAGATAAATGTCTGGATTGATGGTCCCTGGGATAACGATACGTGGAAAGGCACAAAAATTGGTGAGGTAATTGTTCCGGCCAACTCTGCACAAGAGGTGACAAAATTCTCGGTGGATGTTTCAGAGTTTGTTGATAATGCGGATAAAAAGCACGCAATCTTCCTTGTAGCTGAAGGTGGCTCCGGCAATCTGTTTGATTTGATTGGTCTTGGATTCAGCTCCGATACAAAGGATATAGAATACGTTGCTCCTCCGAAAGTAGACATTTTCGTTGAGGGAATATCATTGAATCTTCCGACTACGCCGGTCAGGTCAACCAATGCCAACGGTATTTGTGATTATGATCTTTATGAATTAAGCTATCAATATCCATTCTATTCAAATAAACCTCTTAACGTAACAGCGTCGGCCAGTGATGAAAGTATAGGAATTACAATTACTCAGCCAACTGCTCCAAATGGCGTAGCTGAAGTTAAATTCGATAAAGACGGAGTGGTCAAGACGTACAGAGTTTCATTGTCGATCAATGAAGACGTATTAACCACAGCCTATATTGATAATATCACTATAGACG
>DUNT01000018.1 GCA_012839205.1 Clostridiaceae bacterium | reverse complement strand
GTTCTTGTTTTCAATGCCATTGTATAATACAATGTAAGTGATGTTAAATTTTCATCGCTTACAATAACGATTACATTCAAAGGATGATTGCCATGAAAAAACTGCCGGTAGAAAATCTCGGTTTCGTAGAAATTGGCGGCGTTGGCGAGATGATATATAGAGCTGTGCGATTTCCTGAGTATGTTCCGGACTATGATGATGGTGGCGAAGTACTGAAACCCATTTTCACAGGCCTTCATGCTCCGGAAAGCGGCACTGACTATTCCTTAACCGGACAGGAACTGTTAGTCAGCTTGTGTAACCTTTATGGCAAATTAAATAACCCAGACAGCACTGTTCCGATGACAGATGCCGTCTGGGATTGGTGCAGAAACAATATTCATCCCTACAATATTGACAGTCTTTATGAAATGCTGGATAGCGAAAAGTTTGCACATATAACTTACATGGATTTGATTCAGAAAGATGCCACATTCTATGTAAATCAATTCATAAAGGATTTATGCAGTCTGGGTACTGTATTTGAACTTTACTTTGCCTTGAGAAAAGTTAAATACTATGGAGAAATTGACTACGCACGAAATCTTTATTATGAAGGCAGGCTTTGTGACAGTCTCGCTTTTCTTGAACGATACAGGCAATATGAGGATGTTGGGGAATATAAGGCCCGTATTTTAGAGAATTACAATGATCATATTTTCCAAGTGATTGATATGTTCCCGGACTTTCGAATGAGACTGAAATTAGATAAGAAAACCGGGAAAGTGATGTACGGGGCCGACATTCAATCGGTGTTTGACATCTGCTGGTACACATTTTCCAGAATGGTAGCTGATGTTGCACCACCGGTAGATGAAGACATTAACTATTTCGAATCGCAAGGCTCCATACTCTCTTGTCTTGCCTGCGGTAAATACTTCGTACGGCATTCAAGCCGTCAATTATATTGCAATAATTGGGACTGTCAAGCCGAGCGTAATCGAAGAAACAGACGTGCCAGCTATGCTCGCAAGAAGGCTGCTGAAGTAAGTACGCCGAAGCCTTCAATTCCATTCTGGAGTATCGAGAAGAACTAATGCTTCAAAACTAGCGGATGAAATATATGACCGCAACCTGTATTTACAAAAGAACGGTAAAAAGGCACAATATACCAAGATTAGAGCGCGCTGCGGGCATTACCTGGAAATGTTTGAAGCGCTCTCCGGCAACTATATTAAATTGAAGCAGCAGTAAATATTATAAAGGGCTAATGTTATCACGGAATGTTATTAAAGACGAGGAGGAAGTTTGTTATGAAAGGTATTATCAAAGGGCAAGTTCATGCCCATAAAGCGCCTGATGGTACGGAGTATTTACATAGCCATGACAATGAACATAAACACAGTCATCAGAATACAAAAATGGTATTAAACCGATTATCCCGTGCAATCGGCCATTTAGAATCAGTAAAACGAATGGTGGAAGACGGAAGAGATTGTAGCGAAGTGCTAATCCAATTATCTGCAGTTATCTCTGCGCTGAACAATACTGGCAAGGTAATATTGAAGGACCATATGGAACACTGTATTGTGGATGCAGTTGAATTAGGTGATAAAGCTGCTATCGATAATCTTGCTAAAGCCATTGATCGCTTTATTAAATAAATATTATATCCCTATCCGGGGCATGCAAAATAGAAAAAATAGATAAGTACGAACCGTGCTGTTTACCACAACACCATGAAAATGCGCATTTTTGAGGAATCAAAGATGTGCATTTTTCTATCCCCCCTGAGGGCTTGCGAGACATTCGATTAGTTATATAATTTTTGATATATAAACTTGGGTCTTGCTATCAATTAATGGGAAACCTTGATGTCCTTACTGATAAGGGGGTGATTTTGTGGACATAAATGAAATCCGGGAAAAATGGAGTCTAAAACAAAAAAATAAACAAGCCAGTGTGGACATGTGGAACTCGATGGCAGAGAGTTTTGGTGATTTTATTGTGCCAAATTTTAAGGATAATACTTTTTTGAAATTAATAGAAAGAAATAACATGCTAAATCGTGAAGGACTTGTCTTGGATGTGGGTTGTGGGACAGGACAATATGCGTTGGCTATAGCTGAGCGTTGCCAACATGTAACTGGGGTTGATCTATCTCCTGAAATGATTAATATCGCCAAACAAAAGGCTTTGGATTACAAAATCCAAAACACTGATTTTTACTGTAGAGATTGGCATGATTTGGATATTGAAAAATCCGGGTACTTACATAAATTTGATTTGGTATTTGCTCATATGACACCTGCAATCCAGAGTGGGGATACCTTTGAGAAGCTATCTGCAGCATCTAAAGGCTGGTGTGTGTTGGCCAAACCAATTAAACGAACAGACCCAGTTTCTGACGCAGCTAAAGAGTTAGTTGGCATCAGGGAGCGAAGAGAAAGCTGCGATGAGGAAATACTGTTTGCTTTTGAAATGTTATGGAGACAGGGATACCTTCCGCAACTGGAGTATGAAAAACAAATCTGGAAGATGAAAAAGACTCTTGATGATGCTTATGGTTTATATGTTAATCGTCTTAAGACCTATAAGGACATCACCTTGGAGGAAGAAGAAAAGGTTAAGGCCTATTTAAGAACTTTGTCTAGCGATGGTTTTGTAAACGAAAATGTTGATACAACTGTAGCAATATTGTTTTGGCATGTTTAATTATTGATCAAAGGAGATGATGGATTATGGGGAAAACAGATTGGCAGAAGGCGGTGGAGTTTCACGGCCATTCCTGTCCTGGCCTTGCCATCGGTTATAAAGCAGCCGAGGCTGCAAAAGAAAAGATGGGCATTACGTTTGCTTCGGATGAAGAGGTAGTATGCGTCACTGAAAATGATGCTTGTGGTGTTGATGCTATCCAGTTGCTCACGGGTTGTAGCATCGGCAAGGGGAATCTGATTTATAGGGGTACAGGCAAAATGGCTTTCAGCTTTTTTAACAGAAAGAATGGCGAAAGCTTGCGAATGATTATTAAACCTTTTAAAGGGGAAATGGACAGGAAAGAACGCCAGGAATATATTCTAAATTCACCAGTGGATGAAATATTTGATTTCATGAAGCCTGCTTTTAGTTTGCCTGAGACAGCAAGAATTTTTACTTCTGTTGTCTGTGAATCTTGCGGGGAAAGTGCACCGGAGCACAAAATGCGATTGCAGGATGGGAAGAAGGTTTGCTTGGACTGTTTTAAGGAATATAGCAGAGGATGGTAGTTAAGCTCAAAGGGATGGAAAAATTGAAAAATCAAACAACTTCTAATTTTAATATTAACGAGACAGATATATACCTGAGATATACAGGAAGAAAAAAACTGGTTCTTGTAGTGCTGGCATGTTTAATAATTTTAGTAGCGATAGTTGCAGTGAATGCGGGTTCGATGAATTTAAATCTGTATCAGGTTATCCAATCGATTTTGGGAAATGGCAGTAATGTATCGGATGTCGTAATCTGGCGGATTCGTCTGCCCAGGATACTGGCGGCTATTATTGCCGGTGCTGGATTATCCGTCGCCGGTTGTGTCATGCAAAACAATCTCAGAAATCCGCTGGCTTCACCATCCACCCTTGGCATATCCAATGCTGCAGCTTTTGGAGCTAATTTGGCCATTATTGTTTTTGGCGCAGGCAGTATTTCAAGTACTAGTACAGATGCGGTAACCATCAACAATCCATATTTGGTAACGGTTTCCGCTTTTATTTGTTCAATGATAGCTACGATGGTTATTCTGCTTCTGGCTAGAATACGGAGTTTTTCACCTGAGGCAATGGTTCTTTCTGGTGTGGCGCTGAGTTCACTATTTTCTGCAGGAACAATCCTAATCCAATATTTTGCCCAGGACTTTCAGATTGCCGCAGTAGTATTCTGGACATTTGGCGACCTGGGGAGGATCGCTTGGCCTGAAGTTTCTATTTTAACCTGTCTTATTGGCGTAGCATTTATCTATTTTATGTCCAAAAGATGGGACTACAACGCTCTGGACAGCGGAGAAGAAACTGCTAAAAGTCTGGGGGTTAATGTGGAAAGAGTCAGACAGGGAGGAATGTTTGTATCGTCCCTGATTGCGGCTGTTGCTGTTTCTTTTTTAGGCATTATTGGTTTTATCGGTCTTGTTGGTCCCCAAATTATGCGAAGAATTATTGGAGGGGATCACCGTTATCTTATACCTGCCTCGGCGTTGATGGGTTCGCTACTACTGCTTATTTCGGATACTATGGCTAGAACAATGGTATCTCCTGTAGTGCTTCCTGTCGGAGCTATTACCTCTTTCTTTGGAGCACCATTGTTCCTTTATTTGCTGGTAAGGGGGTATCAAAAGAAATGATCTTATCAGTGAATGAACTGGCTTTTACTTATCCCAGCCATTCAGTTTTACAGAAGATTAACTTTTCTATTTGCAAGGGGGATTTCCTTGCTGTCCTTGGTGTTAATGGCGCTGGGAAGTCTACCCTCTTAAAATGCATCAATCGGGTTTTAAAGCCTTGTGCAGGTGCGGTTTTTATTCAGAACGACGAGGTAGGCAAACTCAGTCAAAGAGAAATTGCTAAAAGAATTGGTTATGTAGCCCAGCGCCAAGAAAGTGTCTGTATGACAGTTTATGATGCAGTGCTACTGGGGAGAAAACCCTATATACAATGGGAGGCTTCCAAGAAGGATCTTGAAATTACCCATAAAGCTTTAAAAATGCTTGAGTTGGAGGAATACTCCTTAAGATATCTGAATGAATTAAGCGGTGGAGAACAGCAAAAAGTGGTCATAGCCAGAGCGTTGGCTCAAGAGCCGAATCTTCTTCTACTAGACGAGCCAACCAGTAGTCTGGATCTAAAGAATCAACTTGAAGTCGTTAAGATCATTAAAAGAGTTGTCAGAAACCAGCAAATCGGTGCGGTGGTCAGCATGCATGATTTGAATCTGGCCATTCGCTTTGCTGATAAGTTCCTGTTATTGAAAAATGGCGAGATTTTTGCCGCCGGCGGATTGGAAGTGATGACTCCGGAAAATATCGAAAGCGTTTACTCGATATCGGTTAAAGTCAAAGAAATCGATGGCATTCCGGTTGTGGTTCCGGTATAGTTCTGCAAACAAAAACTTTATTAAAATTGGAGGATCATGATGAAAAAAAAGATTATTACTCTAATTGTTGCGCTATTATTTTGTATGACATTTCTCTTAAGTGGGTGTTCTTCCCAAACTTCTCAGACAGCACCCTCAAAAATCACGATAACTGATACATTGGGGAGACAAGTTGAAATTAGCGGAGTGGCCAAAAAAGTGGTAGCCATTGGACCGGGTGCATTAAGGCTCTGCTGCTATTTTAATAATCCTGATATTTTTGCAGGAATTGAACAAATGGAAATAGATAGTCCGACAGGCAGACCATACCTTTATGCCAATCCAACGCTCACTACGCTGCCGGTGATTGGTCCGGGAGGCCCCAATAATGCTCCGGATCCTGAAAAACTCCTGGCGGTAAAACCGGATGTGATTTTTACAACTTATGCTGCCGATAAAGCCGCTGCGGATAATTTGCAGTCAAAAACAGGAATCCCTGTTATCGCGTTAAGTTATGGAAAAACGTCGACTTTCGATCCGCAGGTTAACGCTTCCTTAATGCTTATAGGAAAAATTATTGGTATGGATAAAAGAGCTCAGGAACTGGTTGGACTGATGGATGGGTTTAAAGCTGATCTGGACACAAGAACAAAGGACATAGCCCAGGATAAGAAACCCTCTGCCTATGTCGGGGGTCTGGGAATGAAGGGAACCCATGGGATTGAAAGCACCCAGGGCAATTACTCGTTGTTTAATGCTGTCCATGCCAAGAATGTGGTGGATGAGACAGGAAAGACTGGTTCGTTGATGATTGATAAGGAACAGTTGATCAAGTGGAATCCGGATAAGATTTTTGTTGATGGCGCCGGATACCCCTCAGTACTTGAGGATTATAAGAAAAACACACAATTCTATGAGACACTTTCTGCTGTGAAAAACGGACAACTATATTCGATCCTGCCGTATAATTTTTACACAACAAATATCGATACTGCGATTGCTGATGCTTACTATATTGGGAAGATACTCTATCCTGAACAGTTCAAGGATGTTGATCCGGCGAAAAAGGCAGACGAAATATATAAGCTCCTTTTGGGGAAAGAAATTTATACGCAAATGGCTAAGGACTTCGGCGGTTTTAAACAGGTCGTATTGAAATGAAAATAACAGTCTTATACGTCAGTGTCACTGGTAATACAGAGAAAATGGCAGGATATATCAGAGATGGTATCGAAGAGACGGAC
>DUNT01000017.1 GCA_012839205.1 Clostridiaceae bacterium | reverse complement strand
TGTGCACCTTTTATGTCATTCTGTGCACCTTTTATGTCATTCTGTGCACCTTTTATGTCATTCTGTGCACCTTTTATGTCATTCTGTGCACCTTTTATGTCATTCTGAGCGAAGCGAAGAATCTTGCACCCCTCTGTCATTCTGAATGGAACAAAGTGGAATGAAGAATCTTTTGCGTTGACGTTTAAGATCCTTCGACTCCGCTACGCGTCGCTCAGGATGACATTTGGAGGTAATACGCGTCGCTCAGGATGACATTTGGAGGTAATACGCTTCGCTCAGGATGACATTTGGAGGTAATGCGCGACTTTAAGGATGCGATTATACTTTGATTTCGGTGACCGGTGATGTTATTATGTTATTATTATCAATATATAACCACAATCATCTAATGTAAAAGGGGCAGGAGCATATGTACATAGAAAATGTTCTTGATATTATCGGTAATACGCCAATGTTAAGTTTAAAGAAACTGACAGGTGGCAATGTTTTTGCAAAAGCTGAATTTTTAAACCCTGGGGGAAGTATAAAAGACAGAATTGCAAAGTACATGATTGAAGAGGCTGAAAGAAAAGGGCAATTAAAACCCGGCATGACAATAATGGAACCTACCTCAGGCAATACTGGAATTGGTCTTGCTCTTGCCGGAGTTCAAAAAGGCTACCGTGTGATAATTGTAATGCCCGAAAACATGAGCGAGGAAAGAAAAAAGATAATTAAGGCTTTCGGAGCAGAACTTATACTAACTCCAGCCAAAGAAAGCATTTCAGGATCTATAGAAGAAGTCAAAAAAAGAATTGCATCGGACCCTAACATATTTGTGCCTCAGCAATTTGAAAATATGGATAACCCGAAGATTCACTATTTAACTACAGGACCTGAGATATGGCACCAGCTTGACCAAAAAGTAGATGTTTTTATTTCAGGCCTGGGAAGTGGTGGAACCTTAGCAGGCACTGGCAAATTTCTTAAAGAAAAAAACCCTGATTTAAAGGTTGTTGCGGTCGAGCCCAAGAATGTATCGGCATTACTGGGGCATGAGCCTGGGCTGCACAGTATTCAGGGAATAGGCGACGGATTTGTTCCGGCAGTACTGGATACAAGCCTTGTCGATGAGATTGTTGAAGTTGCTGATGAAGATGCTATAAATACTGCCAGGAAATTAGCCCGGATACAAGGATTGCTTGTGGGAACATCATCGGGTGCAAATGTGTGGGCAGCATCACAAATGCTTAAAAAATACGGAAATGATATAGTTATAGCAACCGTATTGGCCGACAGAGCTGAGAGATATTTCAGTACAGCCTTGATATGATTTTTTATTTATATATTCTTGGCTCTGTAGACTATTTCCCCATTAATTATCGTATATAATGTTTTTGTAAAAATATCCATGGGATGTCCGTCAAATATTGCAATGTCGGCATCTTTGCCAACTTCCAGACTGCCTACTCTGTCTGCAACATTGCAAATTCTTGCAGCGTTTATAGTTATGGCCTTAAGGGCTTCCTCTACCCCCAGGCCTTCCCGGGCTGCAAAGGCGGCACAGATAACCAAATCCTGTATTCTTGTTACAGGATGATCTGTCATTATGGCTACGGTTATGCCCTCTTTATTTAAAATGCCCGGGGTTTTAAAATCCACATTTCTAGTTTCCACCTTATTTCTCGTAGATAATGAAGGCCCAATAATGGCAGGGAAACCAGATTCTTTTATCTCGGCAGCAATCAGATGTCCTTCGGTACAATGGTCCAGGGTCATATCCAGATCATATTCCCTGGCTATCCTAATGGCTGTCAAGATATCGTCTGCCCTGTGAACATGTGCTTTTAGAGGGATTTTCTTTTCCAGCACCGGTATCCAGCACTCTTTTTTGTAATCCTCGTCAAAACTGTCACCGCTTTTTTTTGCATTCTGCTTTTTAGCATAATATTTTTTAGCTTCAAAGAGTTCTTCCCTGAGCATCGCACCTATAGACATACGAGTAGTAGGCATTCTGTTCTTACCGTCATAATTAGACTTTGGGTTTTCCCCAAAGGCAATTTTCATTGCTGCGGGCTCCAAAACTACCATTTTATCTATTGATCTTCCATAGGCTTTTATGAAAACAAACTGTCCACCCACGATATTTGAGCTGCCCGGACCCACCATAAGACCTGTTATACCTGCGCTAAGAGCATTGTGAAAAGACGAATCCATAGGATTTATCCCATCTATCGCTTTTAGGTAAGGTGTTACAGGTTCAATTTTCTCGTTGCAGTCATCACCCTCAAAACCTTTTCTTTCTTCAATTATGCCGACATGACAATGGGACTCAATAAGCCCCGGAAGCACCCAGCAATTACTTGCGTCAATTACCTCGGAAATCTCGTTTTCATCAGTGTCTATTTTTGGGCCTATCTTTATGATTTTTTTATTATCTGTCAATATGCTTCCATTTTCATAGGTCTTACCGGCCATTGTCAAAATTTTACCGTTTTTTATTAGTAACATATATTCCTCTCAAAACAGATTTTATTACCTTATTTTTAGCATTACCTGAAGTACTATCCTATTAATTTTTATGATAATCAAAAATATTAATTTTCATGTCAAAGTGAGTGAATAATATTACGAAACTTTTCCAATATTAAAGATATAGGAGGTGATATCGTGGAAAAAAACAACAGACAAAACAGGAACGAGGAAAATCGTAACAACCAGGAAAATAACAGAAATAACCAGGAAAACAAAGAAAACAGGAATAATAGGCGCTAATACCGATAACTTGACACATTGCTTAAAACTAATGCGTAATAAAGAATGGCCCGGAAAATTCATTACTATTCCAAGCCATTCTTTGTTTTAAGAATCAATCATCTTAAGCACCTGGTTTCTCTAGTCAAATACCTGTCAGCTGACAGGTTCTTTATTTAACTTTACTTATTAATTTATTAAATAACTTTTTATTGCGATATTGTTTAATGTCAATCTTATTCAATGTATAATAAACTGGGTACGAGGTGGTTTATTATGGAGAATAAAAAGGCCTTCGTTCTGGGAATGGCAAGAAGCGGATACGAGGCAGCAAAGTTATTGGCCGGTAAAGGATATAATGTCATAATAAATGATTTAAACAAGGAACAACGAAAAGATCATATTAAAGAATTAGAATCATTAGGTGTAAAACTGGTTTTGGGAAGTCATCCTGAGGATATTTTTGACCATACCTTTAAGATGTTGGTTAAGAACCCCGGTATACCCAATAACCATTTGTATGTAAAAAAAGCCAATGAATTTGGTATCCCCGTAATAAATGAACTGGAGCTGGCCTACAGATATTTTCCAAAGGGCGTAAATATTATCGGAGTAACAGGTACTAACGGAAAAACTACCACCACCACAATAATTTATAAACTGTTAAAGGAAACCTCAAAAAGTGTTTATTTAATGGGTAATATAGGATTCCCGGTATGCTCCTTTATCCCTGTTTTAAAGGCCGGAGATATTGCCGTTATGGAGGTATCCGACCACCAGTTGTGCAATATAATCGAGTTTAAAACCAATATCTCGGTTTTAACCAATATATCCGAAGCCCACTTAGATTTTCACGGCTCTTATGAAACATACAAGAACATGAAAAGGAGAATATTTAACCATCATACCCGGCAGGATATTGCCATATTAAACTATGATGATAAAGAATCCCTTGAGCTTGGTGAAGGTATTAAATCAGTTAAAAAGCACTTTTCCTCCGACCAGATAAATGCTACCGGCTGTTCAATAATAAATGGCTCTATCTTTTATTATTCTCATTATAAAGCTGAAAAAATAATCGACCTTGAGGATATAAAGCTGAGAGGAAGTCATAATTATGAAAATATTATGGCGGCAATAACAGCCGTTAAGGAGTTTAACGTTGACAATGACAGCATTATCAGGGTTTTGAAAACTTTTGGAGGTGTTGAGCACAGGCAGGAATATGTAACCACAATAAATGGTATTGAATTCTATAATGATTCAAAATCCACCAATATCACCTCCACCCAAACAGCCCTGTCATCCTTTGACAAGCCCACAATATTGATGATGGGTGGTTTGGACAGAGGCCATAGTTTTAATGAGCTACGGGATTATCTGAAATATGTCAGGTTAATTGTAGCATTTGGTGAAACCCGCAAAAGAATAGCTGCTTTTTCTCAGGATTGCAACATACCCTGTAAGGATTTTGAAACCCTTGAAGAGGCCACAAAATCGGCATTTAACTCAGCTCATCCCGGGGATGTAATTCTTTTTAGCCCTGCGTGTGCTTCATGGGATCAGTATAAGAATTTTGAAATCCGGGGAGATATGTTTAAAAAGTATGTTTCGCAGCTTTAGAACCATATAGTATTTTTTCGTATTTATCCAGTACAGTTTGATCTTTTACCTCTGCTCCGGATTTATAAAAGGTCACTTTCCCTTTTTTGTCTGACAGACTTAAAAGGTGATTCTTCTTTAAAACATCCATAAGATGATTTACGGTGCCTTTGTTGCCGTCAATAATGTTAATGCTCTTTGGCATGTTTTCCTCCAGAGCTTGCTTAAAGAGGGGAAAATGAGTGCAGCCAAGCACCAGGGTTCCGTACTGATCAATATTTTCCGGCATTATCTCTTTAATGTAATCTGTAACTTCCGGACCATGAAAAATATGTTTTTCAGCAAATTCTACGAGCTTTGGTGCAGGCAGCATATCAACAATATGTTCAGCATCAAATCTTGTAATTAAGTTTTGGAATTTCTCCTCCTTGAGGGTAAGGGGCGTTGCCATAACCAGAACACGCTTACCGCCATTATTATTTTTCTCCACGGCAGGCTTGACGGCAGGTTCCATTCCTATTACCGGAAAGCCATATGCTTTTCTTAAATCCCGTACAGCAGCGCTTGTAGCCGTATTGCATGCTATAACCAGTGCTTTTATTTTCCTTTCATTAAGGAATTTAACTGCATCAAAAGTGAGTCTTTTAACTTCCTCTTTGGTTTTTGTTCCATAAGGTGCATTGTCAGAGTCGGCAAAATATATATAATTTTCATAGGGCAAGAGCATCAGTGCCTCCCGGAGTACCGATAACCCGCCAATTCCGGAATCGAAAAACCCGATATTCATCCTATATACCACCATTACAAGTTTCTATAATTATTTTACCATATAATTAAGATATACCAAGCAATGCAGTTTTGAAAGAATTAGTCGTCGGCTAAGCAGTCTTTGGCCATTATTTTATAAAAACTTCAGATAATATTATAGATTTTTTGCACATTGGGTGTTAACCCTGTCATAATTATTGTGCAGTAATCTACATTTAATATATAATTTGTTGTGATATACTTAGAAATATTATGATTACAACCCGGAAAGCTTTAGCATAGTTTTTTGTCATGAGTTCCCTGAACAGAGCTTTCCGGGAGGCAATTAAATTATAGCGCAGGGGGGAGATTAAAATAATTGCAACTCTGATTATGATTCTGGCCATTATGTTTATTCCGCGAATGGTTATGCTGGTTTCCGGAAAATTCAAATTATTAAAAACCATTGGGCCTGTTTTTATTTGCTATGTTACAGGGTTTCTATTAAGTACTCCTTTTAAAAATGCAGGTGCTGACATTACTCTTGCAGCCGATTTTTCCTCAGTTCTGGTACTGATTGGAATGCCCTTGATCTTATTTTCAGCAAATCTCCCTGCACTGAAAAAGCTGGCAAAGCCTATGATAATCTCATTTGTCATGAATACTGCTGCGGTATTGATAGTGGCAGTTGGATCATTCTTCATATTTAAATATACACTTCCGAATGCTCACAATATCAGCGGTATGCTGGTGGGAACATATACCGGCGGCACACCCAATATGATTGCAATCGGACACGGACTTAACGCCAGGCCGGAACGGATTATGCTTCTGCAAACCGCAGACATGATCGGCGGCGGACTTTACTTTTTTATGCTGCTTTCCATAATGCCCCGGGCACTAAAAAAGATATTGCCTGAATATAAGCCGGTTGGCAGTTATAACCCGGACGAGGCTAAGTACTATGCAGAAACCTTCAGCGGAAAGAAACAAAGCGTGAAACCTTTTCAAGCGTTTATGTCACGTGTCGGTCTTGTGGGCATTTCCATAATATGCGTCTTGGTTTCAATGGGAATCTGCCTTTTGCTTCCCAGCCAATACGGCAATACCGGTTTAGCTAAATTAGGAGAGTATACTGCTTTAATAATGCTTTTGGTAACCAGCTTCGGTATTCTGTTATCATTTATCAAAAAAATACGAACTGCTCCCGGTTCCTATAGTTCCGGGCAGTATTTCCTGTTGATGTTTTCTGTGGGAATGGGTTTATGTTTTGATATTTCTGCTGTAAGCAGTTCCCTGGTTTTATTGGGAATGCTGCTGATTATTCAGTTCGGAACTGTATTATTACATATTATCATGGCAAGAATCTGGAAAGTGGATTATCACACCATGATTATTACTTCAACCGCAGGGGTCTTCGGTCCGGCTTTTATTATTCCTGTCGCAAATGCGTTACATAACGATGAGATTATTCTGCCGGGCATACTCTGCGGTATTCTAGGCTACGTAATAGGAAATTACCTTGGCATAGGAGTCGGCCAGCTGCTTTATTTGCTTGGATAATGACCCTTAAGATAAAAAGGAGGACTTTTAATGGTGAAAAAACTTCTTCCCAGTTTGGGAGAGTTTAAAAAATTTGCAATATTGACACCACTTTTGGTGATTGCGGAAGTAATTCTCGAAATATATATTCCTTTTCTTATGTCAAAAATAATTGATGTGGGCATAAAGAACAGTGATACTAATTATATACTGAAAATTGGTGCATTAATGATATTAATGGCTCTGTTTTCTTTGTTATTCGGGGTTCTTGCAGGCAAATTTGCAGCTACAGCCAGTGTAGGCTTTGCTAAAGGCCTTAGAAAGACTCTTTTTGAAAAGATACAGATGTTCTCTTTTGCAAATGTGGATAAATTCAGCACCGCATCGCTAATTACCAGGCTGACAACTGATATTAACCATACTCAGGTGGCTTTTCAGATATCAATAAGAATGCTGGTCCGTGCCCCCATAATGTTAATAAGTGCTACATTAATGGCTTATACTATAAATCCCAGACTCTGTATTATATTTTTAGTAGCCATTCCTCTGCTGAGTGCAGCTTTTTATCTTATCGGCACAAAAGCATTCCCGCTCTTTAAAGAAATGCTCAAAAAATATGATGGTTTGAATGCCATGGTTCAGGAAAACCTGATAGGAATTCGCGTTGTAAAGGCTTTTGTCCGTGAAGACCATGAGAATGAAAAATTCAGGAAAGCTGCTGAAGATGTCCGTCTGGCACAACTTAAAGCAGAAAAATTATTGGTTTTAAATATGCCAATTATGCAGTTTGTGATGTACGGCTGTATGATTGCTATCTCATGGTTTGGCGGCAACATGATAATTAGAGGTGCCATGGAAACCGGTGAACTTATGAGCTTTATAAGTTATGTTACGCAAATCCTGGTATCACTTATGATGATTACAATGGCTTTCGTTATTATAATTATATCAAGAGCCTCTATGACCAGAATTGTTGAGGTTATTGATGAAGAAATAGATATTAAGGATAATTCTTCAAGTGAAGATCCTGTTATTGGAGATGGGTCAGTTGTCTTTGAAAATGTAAACTTCAGCTACAGCAAAAACGAAGACAATCTAACCTTATGTGATATAAGTTTTGAAATCGAATCCGGTGAGACTATCGGAATTATCGGTGGTACAGGTTCCGCTAAAACAACGCTGGTTCAGCTTATACCAAGGCTGTACGATGTGTTAAGCGGAAGAATTCTGGTTGGTGGACACGATGTTAAAGAATACAGGCTCGATACTTTAAGAAATGCTGTGGCAATGGTTCTTCAGAAAAATGTGCTTTTTTCGGGAACCATAAAGGAAAACTTGAAATGGGGTAACGAAAATGCCACTGACGAAGAAATTACCGAGGCTTGTAAAATCGCACAAGCATACGATTTTATACAGTCCTTCCCTGACGGTTTTGATACACAATTAGGTCAGGGCGGAGTGAATTTATCAGGCGGCCAAAAACAACGCCTGACTATAGCAAGAGCACTTTTGAAAAAACCTAAAATACTTATTCTTGATGACAGTACCAGCGCAGTCGATACCGCTACTGACAGTAAAATCAGGGAAGCATTTTCACAAAAGATTTCAAATACTACCACTATTATTATTGCACAACGTATTTCTTCGGTATGTGACGCTGACAGAATCATTGTAATGGACGATGGAAAGATAGATGCTATAGGAACCCATGATGAACTGTTGGCAACAAATTCAATCTATAGGGAAGTCTATGAGTCGCAACAGAAGGGGGTTGCTTAAATATGGCAGGACCAGGTTCAAAGCATAAGCCTGTAGCCAGGCCCAGAAATGCAGGCAAAATTATTAAAAGGCTTCTTAAATATATGTCAATTTACAGATTCCAGCTTATTATTGTAGGAATTCTGATTATTATAAGCTCTTTTGCTTCAGTGGCAGGCAATTATTTCTTAAAGCCTGTTATAAACAATTATATTGTGCCTTTTATCGGCAAAGAAAATCCTGATCTGTCGGGTCTGGTTTCCATACTGATCCTGATGGGTGCTATCTATTTAACAGGGGTTTTGGCATCCTACCTTTATGCCAGAATCATGGTTAATATTTCTACCGGTACCCTAAAGAAAATGCGGACAGATTTATTTACCCATATGGAATCTTTGCCTATTAAGTACTTCGACACACATACCCATGGCGAGCTTATGAGCCGGTACACCAATGATATAGATACTCTGCGGGAAATGATAAGCCAAAGCCTTCCCAATATGTTCTCATCGGGCCTTACCATAATCGGCGTCTTTATTATGATGCTGGTATTAAGCCCTGTTCTTACTGTTCTGGTTATTTTGATGCTGGTTCTTATGCTGAATATCATAAAGTTTTTGGGAAAGAAAAGCGGAGCTTACTTTCAGAAGCAACAAAGGGAACTGGGGCGTCTGAACGGATATATAGAGGAGATGATAGAGGGGCAGAAGGTTGTTAAAGTATTCAGCCATGAAGAAAAGGTTCTGGATCAATTTGGCAGGCTGAATGATGAGCTTGCTGTTGCCTCCACAAATGCTCATACCTTCGCCAATATTTTGATGCCCATTATGGGTAATCTTTCATATCTGCAATATGCCATAACAGCAGCCATTGGAGCCATTATGGCAGTAAACGGAGCAGGCATTGATTTGGGAACCATCGCCTCCTTCCTGCAATTTACCCGATCCTTTTCACATCCTATTACCCAGATGTCTCAACAGCTTAACTCTATTCTAAGTGCTCTTGCGGGAGCAGAGAGAATTTTTGAAGTGCTGGATGAGGCTCCGGAAAAAGATGATGGTTGTGTTGAGCTTGTTAGAGCCCAGTATAATATCAACGGGGAACTTATTGAGACAGAAAGCAAAGATGGTATTTGGGCCTGGAAATATCCCCATGACAATGGAAGCATCACCTATATCCCTGTTAAGGGTGATGTACGTTTTGAGGATGTAACCTTCGGATACGAGGAAAATAAGACGGTTCTGAAAAGCATATCCCTGTATGCAAAGCCGGGGCAAAAGATAGCCTTTGTTGGTTCTACAGGAGCGGGCAAGACCACAATCACAAATCTTATAAACCGATTTTATGATGTTCCGGACGGAAAAATCAGGTTTGATGGCATTAATATAAATAAAATTAAGAAAGCCCATCTTAGAAGATCGCTCTCCATGGTCCTTCAGGACACTCATTTATTTACTGATACAGTCATGGAAAATATCCGTTACGGAAGGCTTGATGCCACTGATGAAGAAGTAATTAAGGCTGCAAAACTGGCTAATGCTCATTCATTTATCAAGCATTTGCCCGAAGGGTATAATACAGTACTGACCGCTGATGGCGCCAACTTAAGCCAGGGCCAACGGCAGCTATTGGCCATAGCAAGAGCCGCTGTGGCAGATCCGCCCGTTTTGATCCTGGATGAAGCCACCAGCTCCATTGATACAAGAACCGAGGCTTTGATTGAAAAGGGCATGGATACTCTTATGGAGGGAAGAACAGTATTTGTTATAGCCCACAGACTATCAACAGTTCGCAATTCCAATGCCATCATGGTGCTGGAAAATGGTGAAATTATTGAGCGGGGAGATCATGACGACCTTATTGCAGCCAAAGGCAAGTATTACCAGCTTTATACAGGTATGTTCGAGTTGACTTAATAAATTTATTCGAACCTTCATGAACATTCCTCGTCTATTTTATTGAAAACATTTTTTGAGGAGTGATTAACATGAAACGAAATTTATTTACTTTGTTTATAGCGTTTACGCTGATATTTGTCCTATCGGTTCCTGTTTTTGCCGGTACTAAGGGAATGAAAACCGACCACTGGTCTCAGAAATACATAGACGAATTATCCCTTAAGCATGATATCAGCCCGATATTTAACGGCAAGAACTTGAATGCATTTATAACAGCTGAAGATTTTCAAAAGGCAATCAGACTTTTTATAGACGAGGATTATGAGGGCATTCCGGACTCAGTTGCAAGAGAGGCTATAGTATATGAATTTACTCGTTTATGGGCAAGCAAAGCCGGCACCAGCCTGGATGAAATTATGACAATCCAGATGCTGATTTATGTTGATACCGATAAAATTGATGCCAAGTACAATCATGCTATAACAGTAGCCTACATGCAAGATATTGCCAGAGGCAGAGGACAGGGCATTTTTGATCCCAAGACCAATACTACTTATGGGGAACTGGCTACATTGGTGTACTTTACTGATAAAGCCATCAGCAAATCTTTACAGGAGGAAGCACCTTCAATTGTTGAGGGAAAACTTGAAACCAGAGCTTCGCATAAAATAAGTAATGGCAAAGTTGTTTTTGATTTTGAGTTGATGAGCCATCATACCCAACCCGTAGAATTGATGTTTTCATCAGGGCAACAGTTTGAAATCACTATAACCGATGAGTCTGGAACTGAGGTTTACAGATATTCTGACGGTAAATTCTTTACCATGGCTCTGGTATATAAGACCATTAACCCCGGCGAATCACTAAAATGGCAGGACGAATGGGATATGACAAATAAAGACGGGGAAAAACTTACATCTGGTAATTACAAGGCCGTCATTAATGTCCTGGCTTTATCTGAATCAGAAAATGAAAAAATAGATGATAGTGAGCTTACCGCTGCCATTGAATTCACTATTAATTAAAGGCTAAAGGTTCCACATGGTGTATATAGCAATGACAGCACAGCAATCTACAAAAAGCAGGTTCATTTAGGAACCTGCTTATGTATTATTTACTCGCTGTATAAGTAATAATCATGTTGGGGATTTGCTTAATCACGGCAATCTTCTCTCCTGCGTCCGCAACAACACCTAAATATCAGGCAAATTACGGTGAGTAGTAAGGCTAATACTCCCAGCCCTATTAATATAGGCCCAATAATAATTTCCCCGGCAAACAGTATTGCCAAAACCCCTGTTATAATTAAAAACAGAGTTACAAGGGCTAACAACAGGCATAATAGCCCCGGAAAATCTAAGCATTTACGCAGGCAGCCTATAGCATGCAATAAAATACCTGCAACAATAATACCTATAGTAATTGTTGTAATACCAAAGCCCGTAGCAAGTAGGAAAACTCCCAATCCAACCAGAACCAGGCCTAACAAGAGGGTTCCCAGGCACAGTATTCTTTGACAAGCATTCATATTCTTCACCTCCTTTAGCTTATACCCTGAACGATTTAATTCACATTCCACTATTAGTATATTGTCCAAGCCTACATGAAGTTACAGGGTTTTTATGAACTATGTTGATAAACAAGCTATTGGCGCTGTTTTTGCGAATCAAAGATTCCTTCACCTCCATTCCAGTGGTGTAAAGACTCTTTTTTCGCATTTAATTTGCGCAAGGTTTAGCAGCTATAACCAGTAACGGTTAAGTTCTTTGTGAATAATATGCTTTTATGAATTGTTTGATTAAGACAATGGGGTATTACTCGTTTTTTAGCTTTTATTGTAATATTTTGCTGGATATCCGGGTTTTAACTTCAGCAACAATCCATACTATTGCGGGAAGAATAATCTGGTGCATAATGGCATAATACGAATAAATTTTTGAAGCCCACTCAAACATTGTTGCCGCATCTTCATGAATAATCAGTGAATACAATGCCATTATTATCCCTGTCGGAGCCGCCAGTTTACGGTATTCTTTAATGTTGAATAGATGAGCTAACCCTTTGGTTAATGTATACAGACAGACAGTAGTTTTCGATAATCCGCTTAACATAAAAACTATGGCGACAGAGGCTTCTATTCTTTGAAGAAAGCTCCCTATTCTGATTATCCGGGTAGATGCATAAGTAGGGAAATTTTGTATCATCTTGCTGGGCAGTCCCAGTACTAAAATTGATCTGACCGCAACTATCGCCAAAAGAGTACCTGAAATAAAAAGTGAGCTATAGTACACCTTATATGCACTGCTGTTTTTCCTTAGGTTTCCCATTAAGCATAGAAACACTACTACCTCTGCAAATGGAAAGGTAACAATATTAAAAGAGGCTGCTAATACAGGTTTCATGCCATTATAAAGAACAGGCTTTAAATTATCAAAATTGAAAAGCGGGATTGACAATATCGTTACTACCGCAATCATTATAATATACACCGGAAAAAAGATAGAAAGGAACCTTCCCAAAAGTTCTATGCCCCCTCTGACTGCGAATATGTTTATTACAACAGCAGAAAAGGCAAATATACACAAAGGGGTCTCTGGCAAGGAAACAATCCGGACAAATTCAGAGAAATTTCTTATTACAAGCGCACCCAGACTAAAAGCATAAAATATGAAAGACAGCAGAAGTATCCTTCCAAATACTTTACCAAAAAGTAAATCCAGTATTTCATATATGTTTTTTCCCGGAAATAGGCTGGATATTCTGCCATAGACTGTAATTATCAAACTTGCCACCACTATGGCAATAATGGTGGCTATCCATATATCCTGTCTAGCATGTATTCCTGAGCCCATAATGGCATAACTGCCGATAATAAAGCTCGACATTATGATAATGGCCTGTTTTTGGCTTATAGCTTCTTTCTCCAATAAAACACTTCCTCCATGTTTCACTCCAGTCCGAATATAAAAATTACTGCTTTTTCTATATAATCAGATGGGCTGGGTATTTTAATTTTTAAATCAATGAGAATGACCAATACTAAGGCAGCCGCCAATAGTGCCACGGAAAGAAAGAAGCTCGTCCATTCTTTATTCTGGTACATAGGTATAAGATCAATAATTATAAACATGAAACCAATAATTACTACGCTCAAAGTAGTTATCATCTTTCAGTCTCCAATCTTGATAGACTCCGATAATAAGCCCAAATGTTTAATTTCAATATTTGTCTTGACTGTGACATCCAAGTCCCTGAAAATTTTATCCCATTCTTCACCTTTATCCTTCCATATCCTTGGAATATTCTTGTAGACACTGTTACCAAATCCGAATATATCTGCTCCGTAACCCGTTTGCATTTTTTCAATCAGTCTTTCAATTCTGTCTTTTAATTGTTCTTCCGCATTTTTCTTTAATTCTTTCCTCTTTTGTTCATTATTGAGATCTGTTGATGACATATTTTCATTCAAAAACGTCTCTGTATTTATATTTACTTCTACTGATAATTTGTTATTTGAGTATTGAGGTTTTATCTTTGTGCTACTCTCCATTATCTCCAGTGATACTTTTTTTTTGTCAGTTTCGGGTTCTATATTTGCAACAATAACCCCGCCTTTTACCTCGTCTAAAATAAAACTTAAAGCATACGTCTCTTCATCACTTATAAACCCCTGTAACTTGTCTTCTTTAAAAATTGCTGTTCCGCATAGTTTGATAGTTTTTCCATCAACATTATCAGTAATACAAAGGGAAGGTAACACAGCCGACACGCCTTCATCCGTTACTGCATTAACAAATTTGTATGCGGGAACCATCAGTGCTTTGGCCAAATTTTTTTGTTCATCTAATATATTTGTCAGTTCTTCTGAAAGTATCTCTGACATAGAAGGTTTATA
>DUNT01000016.1 GCA_012839205.1 Clostridiaceae bacterium | reverse complement strand
CTTCCATATCAATCTATTTTTCATGACGAAACCTCGGTTGCTTTTGTGTATACGCTCTCCAGAGTATTACCCATCAGCGATACATCAATAATGCGGCTGTCTTTGAGTACCAATCCGCTTTGCTCTGTCAAGCGTTTGATTGCGCTCAGCTTTTCCATTTCTTCCAGCGGCTCGCGCAATACGAGCGCGCCGCCGGTTTTGAGTGACTTCGCAAGTGCGGGGACAACCCGCTCCAACTCGCTTGCCGAAATATCGTGTAACACGAAATGGCAGAAGATCACATCAAAGCTGTCCGGGGGCAGCGCGGGAGCTTCTAAGTGGAGAAAGATTATGTTCCTATATCCCCGCAGGGTTCTGCGGCAGGCGTTTAACCACCGCCCGGAAATATCCAGGCAAGTCAGTTGTCCGTGGGGCAGCGGCCCCGCGGCGTAATACGCAACCGTCCCCATGCCGCAGCCAAAATCCAGCACCCGCTCCCCGCCGTGCAGGGGCAGACGATCAGCGAATGCCTTATAGATCGGCTTTCCGTAGAGCAGAAACGCAAGCCTTGTCAGAAACATTTCTAACCGTGTCGGATCATGTCCCATCATTTATCACCTCGCAGTGTTGTGTCGGCAAGAGCAGTAGTCCCGTTTTGCACATCCTCCATCATGATTTGCACAAATTTCTCCGGTTCTTCAAACAGGGGACTATGAGCAGGCTGTTCAAAGGTGTAAAAGCCTTTGACGGGTGCTTGCAATTGCTCTAAATATGCTTTCGACAAACCGCGGCTGACCGTGTAATCGTATCGGCCGCTGATGAAATGGACTGGAATTTCCACCTGCGGCACCTCAACTGTTAAGTCAGTGGCGAAAAGTTTGTCGATAAGAATGGTCTTGTCTTTAAGAAACATTTTTGCGCGCCATATATTCACCTTTTCACCCAGTGAGTAAGCCCTGCATTTCATGATTGGAAGAAACACGCCGCCGATTAATATCCCTCCAATAAAAAAACAGCTGTATTTCAGACCCGTTGCTATCATAGCAAACAGACCTTTCATACAGCTGAATTGAACCTTAAATCTACCTTAAATCGTAGGGATCGTAATTCTAAAGTTGCAACCCTTGTCGCCAGCTTTACACAGTGTTAAATCACCACCGTGTGCCTCGGCGATTTTTTTTGCAATAGAAAGCCCGAGGCCGCTGCCGCCGGTTTCGGCGTTGCGCGAATTATCCGCCCGGACAAAGGGCTTGAAAATGTCTTGTACAAGATGTGCGGGAATCCCAATCCCATCGTCGCCAAAATCAATCACCGCCTGATGATTTTCCGCTGTCAGACTTACGGTAACTGTTGTTCCCTGCGGATTATACCGCAGTGCATTGCTTGCAAGGTTTTGAATGATCCGACCAAAGCGGTCGGTGTCCAGCAGGACAAAAACGCTTTCTTCGGGGATGTCGAACTCATATCCAAAGCCCGCGCGTTCCAATTGCGGCACAAGCTCGCCACACAGTTGACGGAGAATCTCGCTAAGATCTGTTCTTTCCGGCTTTAATGAAAACTCCGGGCTATCCATTTTTGAAAGCTCAAACAGCTCAGTGAGCAGCCGATTTGCCCTCTGGCTGTTTTGATGTATAATCCCCAGGTATCCGCCGCGCTCCCTCTCGCTCATATCCGGCTTTTGCGAGAGCCGCTCCGCATAGCCCTGTATGCTGGACATGGGATTTTTGAGGTCGTGGGAGATATCGAGAATCAACCGCCGCCTGTCCTCCTCTGACTTTTTGCGCAGAGAAATTTCATGTTCAATTCGGGCGGCCATGTCGTTAAAGGTGTTTTGCAACTCGGCAAACTCATTTTCCAAGTGCAAATCTACCCGCGCGGAATAGTCCCCCTCCCGCAGAAGCCTTGTTCCATCACAGAGCTTCCGAAGCGGGCCTGTAATCTGCCGGGCGGTAAATCTGGAAAAGACCAAGGTCAGCACGGCAAGCAACAAAAGATATACAACGATAACCACGGCAAAAACAAACAAGGCTTTGCCGAAATTCCCCGTTGCCGCGTGGGGGTTCCATTTTAGTTCCAAGTCAAGCCGCAAAGAAGTCGGGAAAGTAACAATCAACCAAAACTCGCCCTGAGTGTTGTATAAGACATCGTGGCTGAAGGATATGTCTTTGCTTTTACTCCACACCAAAAATTCCGTAAACTCGGCGGCAGTTAGCTGCTTTTTGGGGAACACATCATTACCTTCCGAAAGAAGCACCCGGTACTCGCTGTCAACAATTTGCACACTGCCGCCATTTTGCACAACCGGAGCAAAATCAATATGATTGTAATCATCCCGTATGATTTCTCTTGCGGGGTATCTGTTTTTCGCAAACAAACCCGCCGCAAGCTGATTGGTTAATATCAGCAAAAAATAAGCAGACACCGTAGCGACAATTACCAAAATAAAAATAAAAATATAATGGGTGAAAAACTGATTAGAAATTTTCCTTTTCATGACTGGCCCCCGGTATAATGCAGCTTATACCCGATACCGCGAATGGTTTTCAGGTGCTTTGGTTTTTGCGGGTCGTCCTCGATCCGGCTTCGTATTCTGCTGATATGCACCATCACGGTGTTGTCATCGTAATAGAATTCCTCATCCCACACCGCACGGTAAAGCTGACGTTTCGTGAAAACCCGCTCCGGATTCTCCATAAAGTGCAGAAGCAGCTTGTATTCCTTCGCGCCAAGCTCGATTAGAACTCCGTCCTTAAAGGCGCAGCATTTTTCTTTATCAATGGATAAATGTCCGTATGTAACGGTGGAAACGACCTGTTCCTTCGGCGACAGATATTCGTTGCTCCGGCGCAGTTGTGCGCCGACACGAGCGATCAACTCGGCAACAGAAAACGGCTTGGAAAGATAGTCGTCCGCACCGAGTCCAAGACCCAACACTTTGTCCATGTCATCCGTCCGCGCGGTCAGAAATATGACGGGGATGGTGCTGCTCTCCCGTATTTTGCGGAGCAGATTGAAGCCGTCCATCACCGGCATCATTACATCGAGTATCGCCAGATGGATGTCCTGCGACAGCAGGATGTCGAGCGCTTCTTTGCCGTTCCGTGCCGCAAAGACAGTGTATCCATTCTCCTCAAGGCTGATTTTTATTAAGTTTCTGATGTCGAATTCGTCATCCGCGATTAGGATTTTCATATAAGTTTAGCACCTCCTGACTATTATTGTTACACTATCCTAAAAAACTCTGTATTTGTCAAGCCAATACTGCAGGAAACCCTTTGTGAAGTCCTGCAGGTTCTGACCGTCACCGCCGTTTAGTACATATTTCTGTATAGCACCGCGGAGTCCAAATCCCCAAGTGCGAGAATTGAAGAATCCTGCTCTGTGTGCGGCATCCTGGACATTATCAGAGAACGCCAGCGTCTTCTTATCACCATTGAACTTTGACGCGAACAGTTGGGTGATGCTGGCACTGATTTCTGTTGCACTTCGCAGCCCCATCAGGGACAGACCGCGTCGGCTGCCGCAGAACGGGCATACAAACTGCTTGTGATTCTGGGAGCCGGTTGTCAGGTTCGGACTCGGTGCAAGAACATCAACCATATCCGAACCACAGTTTTCGCATCCATTAGCACCGTCTTCGCCATACTTCACCCGGGTAGCTTCTCTACAGACAAATCGAGCAGTTTAATATTATCATTTAGCTTTTTTTCTAGATGATGGTCATCTGCATATCGTTTAAATTCGCTATTAGTCATACCTTGCTCAGAAAGATGCTCTCTCAATTTGATGATTTGAGACGATATCTTAGCTTTTTTGATGATTACCACGGGTGCATTAATAATCTGAAAAGCACTTGCGGCAGAGGCTTTTCGGGGCATAAAAAAACGTTAAGGCAACTGATACGATTGTATCAATTGCCCTAACTGTTATGGTGCCGATGGCCGGACTCGAACCGGCACGGTGTTGCCACCGGTGGATTTTGAGTCCACTACGTCTGCCAATTCCATCACATCGGCATAATGCTTTTTTATATTAGCACAGGGTTTGCATAAAATCAAGTATTGCGCTTCATTCTTTTTTAACTGCAGCCGCCTTTTTTATGTCAGCAGGCGGGCTCACACAACTAATAATGTGGTACCTTCAGAAGAAATAGATTGCAATTGTGGCGTTTTCTTCATGAGCCCTCTTGTCATTCTGAGCCCCCTTATGTCATTCTGAGCCCCCTTATGTCATTCTGAGCGAAGCGAAGAATCTTTGCGTTAACGTTTAAGATCCTTCGACTCCGCTGCACTCAGGATGACACTAAGGGTAATGATTTGTCCTCAATATGACACCGAGTGTGTTTCAGTATTGAAAAATAGCATCTCTTATTATCTCGCTGACAGTAGGATGCGGAAATACAATTTTCTTTATCTCGTCAACTGTAAGACCACGCTCAATGAAGGTGCCGCAAGCCACGATAAACTCCGAAGAGTAATTAGCAAGAACCTGTGCCCCTAATACAGTTTTACTTTCTCTGTCCAAGATCAGCTTGGCCATACCGTCTCCACCTTCGTTTTCTGCAAGGTATCGGCCGGAGTAGCGCATAGAAATCTTTACTGTGTCAATATCCATACCTTTTGCCCTGGCGGTAGCTTCAGTCTCACCAACAGATGCCAGTTCGGGATTCGTATATATAACCGAAGGAATTGCAGTGTACTGCATAACATCTTTTTTACCCAGCATATTGTTTACTGCCACCTCAGCTTCCCTATATGCGGTATGGGCAAGCATAGATTTTCCGGTAACATCTCCTGCTGCATATACTCCCGGCTGGTTGGTCTGCATCTTTTCGTCAGTTATTATGGCTCCCCTTTCAGTTAGAATATTGATATTTTCAATGCCAATTCCCGATATGTTGGGTCTGCGACCCACCGACAGCAATACCTTGTCTGCAGATACTTTTTGGCTTTGGCCATCTTTTTCAAAAACAACTTCATCATTACCAATCTCTGTGACTTTGGAGCTCAGGTAAAACTTAATGCCTTTTTTCTCGTAGTTTTTTTGTAAAATCTTTACAAGATCAATATCATTTTCTCCGCCAATGTGGTCAAGCATTTCAATTACGGTTACATCGGTACCTATACTGTTATAATAGGCAGCCATCTCAAGCCCTATAATGCCACCGCCGATTACCACCAGTTTCCCTGGAGGAACAGCGATATTCAGGGCTTCCTTGCTGGTAATTACAAACCCTGCCTCCAATCCTTGGCTGATTCCGGGAACAGGAGGTATGGCGGGTGATGATCCGGTTGCAATAAGAACCCTTTTGCCGGTATAAGCTGAACCGTTTGCAGAAACTATATAACCTTGATGGTTTTTTTCAGTTATTACTGCTTCAGCTTCTACAAGAACAACATTGCTTGATTTCAAAGCAGTTTTTACACCACTTACCAGCATTCTTACAACTTTGTTTTTCCTTGCCAAAACCTTGCCGTGATCTATAGAAAGGCCAGTAGATGTAATACCGTATCTTTCTCCGTTGGCAACTCCGTCATATAGTTTTGCACTGTAGAGCATTGTTTTGGTGGGTATACAGCCTTCATTCAGACAAACTCCGCCTACACTGCTTTTTTCAAAACATATTACATTTAACCCGGCTTGACCGGCACGTTCAGCTGCTAAATATCCTGCCGGGCCTCCTCCTATTACAATAAGATCATAAATCATTTATTATCCTCCTTATATATCTTCAAACAAAACAGAAAAGTTATCCGGAGTATTTTTAATCTTTAAGAATCCGTGATGTAAGCACCATTAAGATGAGTGGAAACAGCTCTGCTTGAAAGGCGGTATACTGTTCCCCATACATACACTAATTATAACATCGAAAATATGAGCTGAAAAATTGTTTTTGGAGTGATTTGAAAGGTGAATGAATTATATGAGCTGTGTTATGTCTTATGAGATATTTTATTTAAGTTCGGTAATTTTTTCTATGATTTTTTTAGTGTCATCATTATAGTTAATAGTATATTCACCGGGCTTAATGGCATTCTCAAGTTTTTCTTTCTTAATAATAATCTCGAACTCAATGGAACTTTCGATTATGCCGGCATCATAGAGCCGCTTTGAAACGTCTGTAAAACTGTCATCCTCATGAATTGTGAAAACTAAACTTCCGTCTTCTCTTCGTCTTATATCATGCCCGGATTCGTAACCATCAACCATTCCCAGCTTGCGGGCATAACTAATAATTTCTGCATCACTTAACTGTGGCTTATATCCGACAAAAAAAATAATACCTAATAATGAAGTAATTATAATTCCGAGACCCAAACCTAATAGAACACTTTTACTGTCAATCAGTTTCACTTTTTATCTTCCCATTCTTGCAATTAGCTCAATTTCTCCTTTTCCGCAGTTTAAAATACGAGCTATTTCTGTACTATCCATACCGGCCTTGGCCAGTTTTATGATTTCTCTGCGCTTTATATCAAAGGTTAATACCTTGCCCTTATTTTGATGATCTGATTTTTTATTATCATTATTAGGATTGTCTTCTTCAAGTATCCTGGTTATAGAGGCTTCGTCATAGACTGCAGCTAACACTGGTTCTGGTACATTTAAGATTATATCTTCGCCGGATAATGAGTCTAGTTTCTGAATTCTTAAATCAGCCTTGGAAATAGTGTCCAATAAAGTATTATTTTTTTCTTCAATTTGAGTTACAGCATAGTCTGAGAAACGATTCATTTCATCTATAAGCTCTTCCGCATCTTCGATGACGTTGATTAGCTGATCTTTTTTATTTTTGAGATCGATCCTGTAGTCATGAAGTTTCTTTTTTTCATAGAGCATAAGAATAAGGGATAATATGGTAATCCCAATACCAATTAAGATAATGCAGGCAAAAAATACAGCCATTATCGTACACCTCATAGCTTTTATCATATGTATTTTAACAGGTTTATGTTAAGTAAAAACATGCTTATATACGAATATCAATTGTGTGTCTTTTTTGTGGTAATACTTCTTCTTCTTTTTCTTCGGGTTTCCCTCTGTCGGCCCGTTTGTAGTTTTTTTGCTGGTGATGCTGTCTTCGTCCCTGATCCTCAGTAATAACCGTTTTCTGGGCTTCACTTTGCGTATGCACACTTTTAATATCACGCTCAGATTGTTTTATCGAGTTATCAGCCTGCTGTTGAGCCTGATTTATCATTTTTTGTTGTGATTCACTCTGTATTTTACCCGTCTCATTTACCTTTGGCATGAGAATCTGGTAGTCCATCGGTCCAATTGACATCCGGTACTCCCTCCCTATAACGAGAACAAAATATCTCTCGCCTCAAGTTTCAACAACTCGGGTACCCGTTAAAGTTCCTTCGGCTCCGCTCAGGATGCTATCGCACTCCGATTTCGGTAACGGGTGAGGTCGTTATTACGAAGTAACAAGGTTCCCGGGTACCCATTGGCAATCTCTGATTGCCATAATGGGTGGGGTTCTTATAACGGCCCAAAACGAATATCAGCCCCGTCACTGTATAAGGTGCAATAATGAGCCTCTTCTTTAATATACATCATACTATTTCCAATAGCAACCCTTACTCCCGGGAATATACTTCCCAGCACACGTATTCGCCCATTTGCTCCTTGTTGCAGGATTTCTTCAATCTCTGTCAATTCTTTCCTGTATTCCTGAAGTTTACTCTCACAAACAAACTTGGTGCGGGTACTCTTGGCAAGAATCTCCCGCTTTTCCATAGAGAGTTCACCAGTTTTTACTAGTTTATTCAATAATGTTATTGCCTGGTTGGCTTTATGAATACTCTCTTCAAGTACCGGAATTTCTCCTTTGAGAAATTTCAGCCGTTCCCGCATATTCGGGTCTACTCCTACTTCAACAACGGTTGCTGTAGACATCTGGCTGCCAAGATACTTTAATTCAACCAGTTTCCCTACCCTGACAGTTCCTCCTACCAGAAGGCCTTTTCTCCCGCCTAATTCCAGCTTGTTTCCGCATTTGATGTCACAGTGCATTATGGCCTCACATTTTATATCATTACGAGCTTGAATATTTGCACTTTCAATGTATTTGGAAACGATATCATTACCCGCTATCAAAATGCCTTTACCGTTGCCGTGCATACCCCTTCTGATTATAATGTCTCCACCAGCCTTCAGAATGGCAGCCTCAACAACCCCGTTAACTTCTATATTTCCACCTGCCTCAATTTCAAAGCCCGATAGAACATTTCCCCTGATCACAACATTGCCTACAAACTTTATATTCCCCGTAGAGTTGTCTACATTTGCCATAACCTCATATGTGGGAAAAACATTGATTTTACCGTCGACATACATCAACTGCCCATCAATAGCCGAGAAACACTCACTACCATCCTCGCTTAATACCACATTTCGGCCCCTTGGTATATAAACTCTTCTTCCATCAATGGCTTTTAATTCAGATCCAACAATATTTTTTCCGGGTTTTCCCGGTACAGGCGGAATCAACTCAGCAAGTTTTTGTCCCTTCATAACGTTTTCTACAAGGTTCATCTCTTTATAATTAACAGTACCATCTTCCATTATAGTGGGTTTGCTTTCCTTGTTTATATCAAAAAGGAACTTAACCTCACCGTTTTTTCCATTAACAGGCGGGACTCCCTCGGCAACCTGTATCTGCACATTATAAACAGGATTCTCAGCCAGCTGCCGAATATTGCTTTCATTCATTCCCCAGACAACACCTTTTGAATACAAGGCTTGGACAATTGCTTCCAGGGTAGGCGGTGAACCACCGGCTTCCGGAGGGGATAGAATAACATAAGCTGCCATTTTATCTTCAGATACAATGGCTTCAACAGAAGAAGCTATCTTTTGTTCTTCCTGGGCTTCCGCAATTTTAACAGGCGTGCCTTCGCTTTTACTTACTACTTCTGTAATTATATTTGCATTATAGTTCTTAATTCTCTTCCTTCGAATTTCGTTAAGGACTTCATTTTCGTTTACTTTATCAAAAAAGTCTACAGCCTTATAGACCGTGAGATAAACACCGTCTTCTTTATAAGTCAGTTCAAAACCTTTATCTTTTTTTACAGCATCATTCGGCATTTATGCATCTCCTTCTATGTTGTCTTAATCCATGCCTTTATACAACCTTACCCTTTACCGGAATCAAAGTACAATAAAACAGATTCGAAGGAACTTTATCGGGTTCCCATCATTTGAATTCTCGTTATAGTATTGCACTTTTTATCCTTTCCAACTTTCCTCTCATTCTCATTATTGCTTTGGTATGCAATTGTGATACTCTTGATTCAGATACCTTCATAATCAGACTAATCTCTTTAAGAGTCAGTTCTTCGTAATAATATAATGTAACAACTGTTTTTTCCTTCTCCGGCAGCTTATCAATTGCGTCTGCCAGAATCTCTTTAAGTTCTACCACTTCCAGGCGTTGTTCCGGTATATTTGTTTCCCGTTGCATCGAGAAAGGGTCGAACCCGGTTTCATGATTCTGTTCCAGGTAATCTTCCAGTGAAATCATTTGAGATATATTTACTTCCTGCAAAAGCTTATGTAGTTCATCCACTGTTATTCCCAGCTTCTCAGCCACCTGCTGGTCTGATGCTGAGTGCCCCAATTCATTCTCTAACTCGAAATAAGCTCTTTCCAGATCTTTGCCTTTCTTTCTCAGAGACCTGGGGGCCCAGTCCTGCTCTCTGATTGCATCTATAATGGCTCCTCTTATCCGCAAGGATGCATAAGTTTCAAATTTGACTTTCTTGGATATGTCAAACTTATCTATAGCATCAATTAGTCCAAATACCCCGTATCCAACCAAATCATCATACTCAACATTGGAACCAAAATATATGCTTAATCGCCCGGCTACATACTTAACTAAATCAGCGTACTCAATTATTAATTGTTCTTTTATACTCTGAGCTTTAGTCTCACTATATTCTTTCCATAATTCCTGTTGCCTCTGTAAAACAGATGCCGACATCTCAACCTCCATGCCCTGTAAAGAGTAAATTAAGGGCTACACAAATTTTTCTATTTCTTTAGTTCATTTCTTATATAATCTGCAATTGGAAGAGTGTCAAACTCCTCATCATTGATTCCCAGGTTCAAATCATCATCTGCAGCAAGATCTAATGTGCTGCCTGAACCATTTTCTATATTTTGCTTTCTCATTTTTTCATTTTTTTCTCTTTTCTTTGCTTTCAGCTTCTCTTCCTGTTTTTTTTCCTCTTCTTTTATTCTGTTGGTTTCAATAACATCTATAACAGTACCTCTTATCATCAACCCTGCTATGTAAAATATAACCATAGCAATGAGCATATTGATCATGTTCTCATTATTCTGTACTTGATTGGCATATCCCACCAAGCCTGTTATAATTCCACTTGCTAAAGCCATCAGCAGAGGCAGTCTACGGATATAATCCATACAACACCCTTCACTACAAATATTTTATACCGTAACCAATGGTCTTCACCTTGAGTTTCCCGTCCTCCGAAGAGATTTCAATTGTTCTGCCGTGGTTTCCTCCAACATCTTCAGCTAATACAGGAATCCCTAATCCTCTTAAAATCTTCCTGGTTGCTTCGCTGTTTCTGGCACCTATCTTTAAAGTCTCGTTAGAACCGGCAAAATTGAACATCTGTGCCCCACCGGCAATCTTTGATACTATTTCTCTCCAGTTAGCCCCAAGGGATATCATTTTTTCCAAAAGATCCACTATTCCCGTGTCTGCAAACTTTGCTCTGTTTGTAATGGCTGTTGCAGCGTTTGAGTATGGTAGCATAATATGAGCCATACCAATAATTTTTGTTTTAGGGTCATATAAAGTTATACCTACACACGATCCAAGCCCCAGCGTAGTCAGAATCGATGGATGGCGTGCAGCTTTCAAATCTGCCATCCCTACCCTTATTATTTCTATCATTATGCTACTCCTAAAGCATTTAACAAACGAATATATGAAGCCTTGTCCGGTACCAGGAAAAAATCTCCGACAACACTATCTTTTCCATAAGTGAATTCATTCTCTATATATAACACTGTATCAGAATTCCTTCCAAATTCAATAGCGGGAACACTTAAAATCGCACCCGCCATATCTATCGCTATTCCGGGAACATCCGAAATAATCCTGAGGTTAGTCAGATTGGATAGTGACGACAGATATGCTCCGGCCAGGATATTTCCGACTTCCTGTAAAGCTGAAGACTCCATGCTACCAAACTCAATCTCCTGATCCAGGGGGTTCCCCATTAAAATATTAACCAGACGCCGGGCACTTACCAAATCAAGAACAAACATGATATTCCCGGTTATATCCCCTGTTACCCCAAGAAGAATCCCGACTACTTCTGACTCGGCTCCGCCCAGGACATCACTTACATCAGAAAACTTCATAACCCTTATTTGGGGTACTTTCATTTCTATTCTTTTATCCAGTAACTTTGCAAGAGCCGTAGCCGCATTACCGGCACCGATATTCCCTATTTCCCGCAGAACATCAAGATGAAAGCTATTAATACCATTTATATCGATGTCGCTTTTCATATTTTCTTTATCCCTCTCAAATTATTTTTCGAGTAGTTCGGTTATAAGCCTCTCTATATTTAATAAAGTAATAAGTCTTCCTCCAGCTTTTGCTATACCGAGAATATAATCTAAACTTCTGTCGTTTGTTATCTGGGTAACACTTTCTATATCGCTTTCCTTCAATGTAACAACTTCGTCAACTGAATCAACAATAATACCCAGCAGCACTTCATTAAACTTAAATATTATAGTTCTTGTTTCATCGTCTTCTTCAATCTCGGGTAAACCAAATTTTAGCCTCAGGCTCATAACTGTAACTATCTCGCCCCTGAGATTGACAACCCCTTTAATATAATCCGGAGCTGTGGGAACTCTTGCATAATTAAGTGTTTTCTCTATGATAGAAACCTTATGGATGTCAGCACCATATTCCTGATCTCCCACCTTAAATGCAACAAACTGCTTTACATCATTGTTCAACAATTTTTCCTCCATTGAAAGTTCCCCCCTCTTCCCACCAATAGCCTAAAGCGCAAGAGAATTTACGTCTAATATAAGTGCGACATTACCATCACCAAGTATAGTTGCTCCAGCAATATACTTCACTCCTGACAACACTTTCCCAAGCGACTTGATTACGATTTCTTGCTGGCCTATTAATGAGTCAACAACAAAGGCAGAGAGTTTTTCTCCCTTTTTGGCAATTACACAGGTAATTGATTTTTTATCTTCATCCGGCTCAACATCAGGTACACCCAATATATCACCAAGCCGGACAATTGGCACAACCATATCCCTTAGAAGAATGACTTCCTGATTTCTGACCATGCGTATTTCCTCTGGCTTGACATTCTCAATTTCCTGAATTGAACCCAAAGGAATAGCATATTTCTCACTTCCTATCCTAACCAGCAGCGCCTGAATGATTGCAAGCGTCAATGGTATACGGATAGTGAATACCGTACCCTTGCCTCTTGTGGAATCTACCTCTACAAGGCCACCAAGGGTTTCTATCTTTGTCTTTACTACATCTAACCCGACACCTCTTCCTGACAGGTCGGTAACCTTATCAGCAGTGCTGAAATTTGGCTTAAACAAATATTCGATTACTTCTTTATCAGAGAGAGATTCAACTATTTCAGGTGAATCCATACCCTTTTGGATAATTTTATTTCTTACCTTTTCAGCATCGATACCCTGGCCGTCATCTTCAACCTCTATGACAACATTGTTGCCATCCTGGAAGGCCCGAAGATAAATATTACCGACACTGGGTTTATTGGCTTTTAATCTTTCTTCATGGGTTTCAAGGCCGTGATCGGCAGAGTTTCTCAGGATATGTATCAAGGGATCACCAATCTCGTCTATGACTGTCCGGTCAAGTTCTGTATCCTCCCCTGACATATGCAGCTCAATATCCTTATTCAGTTCTCTTGAAATATCACGAATCATTCTGGGGAATCTGTTAAATACAGTTTCCACTGGGACCATGCGCACTCTCATAACCGCATCATGAAGACTTGTGGTTATGCGTTCAAGATATTCGATGGACTCAATATTTGCATCATCTTTTCTGACACTGGATTCTTCAAGACGAGTTTTAATTATGATAAGCTCACTTACAAGATTCATAAGAAGGTCAAGCCGATCAATGTCAACCCGGACTGTTTTACCTGTCTTTTGAAACTTTTTGTGCTGATCACCGGTATTGCTTTGAGCTGCTGCGGCGGCAGCAAATGTTGTTTCGATTTTTTGAGTATCGGTACTTTCACTGATTTCAGTATTATCTTCTACACTGACTAAATCATCATAAGCTATCGGTGTAATTTCTACAGCTGATATTTCTGCGACAGAATTAATTTCTTGTATAAAGAAATCCTTAGATTTTTCAGTTATAACAACAACGGTAAAGCTAAAGTCAAATCTTTCATCTTCGATATCCTCTACTTTTGGAATTGATTTAATTACCTCTGAATTTTTCTCCAAAATCTGAAAGACAATGAATGCTCTGGCTGCTTTCAGCAAACAGCCTTGATCTAAAACGACACGCATCTGATACACATTCATGTTTGTTTCAATTGCCTTTTTAATGACATTAATATCATATTGATTTAATTCAACAATATTAGGTTTTATGCCAGATTCGGATTCAGAATCCTTTACCTCAGCAGAGGCGGCTGCTGTATCTTCAGCTTTTTTTACAGATTTGGTGTTTTCCATAATTTTATGCAGTGCATCTACGACATCCGAAAAGGATTTATCACCCTCCTGACCTGTAGCGGCAATGGTGTTTACGTAGATTTCCAGGGCATCCAGGCATTTGAACAAAACATCGACCATATTTGAATCTGCAACAAATCTGTCATTTCTAAGGGCATCCAGTACATCTTCCATTCGATGTGTTAATGTTTGCATTTTTGTATAACCCATAGTTCCTGACATACCCTTGAGAGTATGGGCAACGCGAAATACCTCATTTAAAACTTCTTTATTTTTATTGTTTTTCTCCAGTTCCAAAAGTGAAACGTTTAATTGCTGCAGATGTTCTCTTGCTTCTTCAATAAATATATCGAGGTATTGATTCATATCCATTACCTGTGCACCCCCATAAAATCCATAATGCATGTCGGTATATTATGCAGTGGAACGGTTTTATCAACCAGTCCTTTTTCTATCGCAACCCTAGGCATTCCGAAAACAATACTTGAGCTTTCATCTTGCGCAATGACAAAGGCATTATTCTTCTCTTTAAGTGTTTTTAATCCTTTGGCACCATCACTTCCCATGCCCGTCATTATCACGCCTATAATATTATTGAATTTTGTTTCTGCCAATGAGGCCATCATTATGTCAACACTTGGTCTTAACCCTCCTATAGGCGGTGTTTTGGTAAGTTTAATACGAATTTTATCGTCATCCCTGACAAAGGTTAAGTGATAATCACCTGGTGCTATATAAACATTTCCCGCTCTTAATATTTCCATGTCCTCTGCTTCTTTAACATTGAGCCTGCAGGTTTCATTTAGTCTGCCGGCCAATGATGCAGTAAATCCGGGTGGCATATGCTGAACGATTGCAATTGCCGCCGGAAGATCGGAAGGAAACTCGGGCAGAATCTCCGAAAGTGCTCTAGGACCTCCAGTGGAAATACCAAGAGCAACTATGTATTTTAAGTCGGAAGAGATTGCCGGAACTTCAACTGTCTCCAACTGCTCTTTTATTCCAACTTCATTGAATATCTTTGTTTTTTTCCAGCTTCTATAGGCAAGTTTTACTTTCTGAATTATTTCTTTATGTTTGTCTATAGAAGACATATCAAATATATTGTCGGATTTTGTTACAAAATCAAAAGCGCCTAGCTCTAAAGCACGGATGGTGGCATTTGCTCTCTCTTTTGTTATACTGCTTATCATAATAATGCCATACGAACCCTGCTTAAGCAAGTTTTCAAGACAACTTAGCCCATCCATCAAAGGCATCTCAATATCGAGTGTAATTACATCTGGTTTAAGATCCTGTGCCCTTTTTAAGGCCTCTATACCATCTCTGGCTATTCCGACAACTTCAATGTCGGGATCCTGCGACAAAACATTTTGCAGAATGCGTCTCATTAATGCAGAGTCATCCACAATCAGCACTCTTATTTTTTCTTCATTCATTTGGTTGACCAGCCCTTTTTAAGCATTTTTCTTTGGGAGTCAAATATAAAACTGATAACCTTCTCTCTATCCAATTCTGATATATCTATAAATTCAAT
>DUNT01000015.1 GCA_012839205.1 Clostridiaceae bacterium | reverse complement strand
TTTTGAATTTTCCAGAGATACGAATTTTAATAATAACGACAATTTATATTTAGTGGTAAATTCAAAAATGAATTGGTCAGATCAACCTCAAAAATATGCTGTAGTTGTAGTTTTAGAGAGTGAAGATGAAGAATTAAGAATATATAATATAATAAAAGAAAGAATAGAACAAACTATTACCACAAGAATTAGGGTTTAAGTATAATCGTCAATCTAAAGGTTTTTTAGGCATTGTAAGGTGTTGTTCTTTCGAATAATTATAACTGTTGATAATGCGATTAAATGTTTCTTGTTTATTTACACACGAGTTTGTTTACAATTACAAAGTTTGCTTATCGAAAGCGTCCAACCGTCATAGGTCATTGATCTTTGGCGGTTTTTATTTTAGTAAATTATTGATAATAATGATATAATTATATTATGCAGCAAATGGAATGGGAAATATTTTAGTAAGTTGCATTAAGGGAGGAAAATGTATGCCATTTTTTGAGGGGAAACAGGACTTATACCAAATACTTTGTTTTATCATTATACCTATAATAGTCTGCACCGTATTTTATTTTCTAAAACCAAAAAAAATATGGGTATCACCTATCATTATAATGTGTGTTTTTTAGTAACGTCGGTAATTTTCTACCCCTATATATTTACAGATATACTAACAAAAAATTATGATTTTACAACAATTTTTTGGTTCATCATTGTTGTACCAATTCAAATTGTTTTAGCATTGTTCTTTACATTTATAACCCATTTCTTAATCAAAAGAAAGTCACGAACAAAAAGAACATAACATGTATTTGTAGTTAAGGCACATTCTTTATATTTTACGACGTATCGTAGAATTATGTTCAACAGTAATAATTTCGGATCAACAATTATTTACCATAAAGATAAATATGAATTTGTGAGGTGATTTAAATTAAGGAATTAAAGCCAAACAAAAAAGAAAGAGAAGTATTATCTCTATTTTATAATAGATTCTATGATTTATATGAGGAAATTGTAAATGATGATTTTATTAACAAGAATGCGAAAATAAGATTTTACAAACTAAGAGAATCATTTTCAATATATAAAGAATTATTGAGTTATGAACCGATTAAAGAATATATTAAATGGATGAAAAAAGGTGGTCGGCCTCATTTAGAAGGGATAATAGCGGATGATTTATTTAGTTTTATAAGAAACTTATTATTGCACTTCCCTATTTTTGATACATGGGATGAAGTATATATAAATAAGAACTTAGCCACTTGGAGTAAAGCGGGACAAATAGATAAATTTCTAACTAATAGCATTAAGATAAAAATTGATGGTAGAGGTATATTGAAATATAGAATATGGGAAGAAAAAAAGAAGAAAATGACGTATTTTACTATTAATTTCCCAGAGAACTATGATGATAATAACATTTATCTAAGGGACATATTATCTGAAGAAGTTGGAATGAAATTTTGTATGGCATTAATGAAAGAGGTATTAGACACTCAAGTAGAGAATTCCAAAGCACCTGATATAAAGATAATGTCTCAAGTATATATACCAGTAAAAACAAATAATGTTTGAATCTGTAAAAATTCTAATCTCTATTGCAACTATTGTACATAATTTATAATATGCGACTATATTACAAATTAATATAGGGTCTAAATAGCGTAGTATTTATTACATGTAAATTGTTCATTGTTTCATTACACTCGAGTTTGTTCAAACTTACAAAGTTTGTTTACGAGTTACCCAACCGTCAGGGGGTTCATTCCCTTTGGCGGTTTTTTGTTTTCAAAAATGAAGATAGAAATAAATAAAAATATGGATTGGGACCCAGTTGTAATCCCTCGGGATGCAGCATAATTTGTATGTGTAAATATTTTCAGGTAACAAGTTAAAATTTGACAGCATTCCACAATTTTTATCCATTGACATATACTTTATTTTGACAGACAATCGTATTCTCAGGGATTGAAATTAATGAGTTTTCTTTGTATAAAAAAATACTTTTTGTATGTTTATCATATAGCTAATAAAAAGAATTAAAGGAGAGAAAACGATGAAAACAATCCTGACAAAGCAAATTGATTCTTTACCGTGTGATAATCCGATACCTGTAAATTATTCAGAAATCCCGGTAATAGAAAAGAGTGATTATGAAAAACGATTCCAATATCTCAGGCAGCTAATGGATGCTAATAGCTACTCGCACCTTATTATTTATGGTGACAGAGAGCATTTTTCCAATTTACACTATATGACCGGGCTTGATCCACGGTTCGAAGAAGCACTTCTGATTATTAAGAAAGATACTAAGCCTGTCCTTTTACTGGGTAATGAATGCTATGTATATGCCAATATGATCCGGGCAGATATAGATATTGAACTATTTGAGCCTTTTAGTCTTATTGGACAACCATATAACAAAAATAACAAATTATCAGATTTATTTAAGAAAATAGGCTTTGACAATAATTCCAGAGTGGGTGTAGTAGGCTGGAAGTACTATCCCAAACATCTTTTTGATATAAAAGCAGATATTATTGATATACCTCATTATATTATTGAAACTCTCCGCCTTTATACTCCAATAGATAACATTAAGAATGCCACAGATTTATTTAATGATGTAAATTATGGTGTAAAGCATCAATTGTCTGCAAAAGATATTGTACATTTTGAAATGGCGGGAACAAAAGCATCCCGAAGTGTTTATAATGTTCTGAAAAACTTAAAAGAGGGTATGTTGGAAATCGAAGCATCGGCATACTTTAATTTTGATGGTGAACCGATAGCTACGCACCCAAATATCAGCTTTGGGGATTTCAATACCGGCTTGGGAGTTGCAAGCCCCCTTTACCATCAAAAACTAAAAACCGGGGACATGGTAGCAGTAGGGGTAGGCTTTCGGGGATCACTGGTTCATAAAGCTGGAATGTTCATAAAAGATGAAAGGGAGATAGTCAAAGAAAAAAGTCATTATATCGAAAAAATTGTCAAACCCTATTTCTCTTCAATAGTTGCCTGGTATGAAGCAATAAAAATAGGCAATACATATGGAGCAGTGTACGACCTTGTGGACGATATTATTGGTATAAAAGAATTTGGTATTACACTTAATCCCGGACATTTAATACATACAGATGAATGGACAAACTCACCATTCCAGAAAGGAAATAAGGACGTCATCAAGTCAGGGGTTGCAATACAGTGTGACTATACCGTTTCCTTCTCGGATCCGTTTATGAGTTCGCATGTAGAAGATGGTATTGTTGTTGCAGACAAAGAGCTCAGAGAAGAGATAAAACGCATCTCTCCCGGCTGCTACCAGAGGATAGAGAAAAGAAGAGAGTTTATGAAGGATGCTCTTAATATTGATATAGCCGATGAGGTTTTGCCTATGTCAGATTTAAGTGCTGTATGTTTCCCGTATTTTAAAGATTTAAGAACAATTTTAGTTGCATCTGATTAAACATAACAGAAAAAAGCTCTTTTGTTGTATCTATTTTGCGTATCTGACATATTGAATTCCGTACATATGTTCGGTATAATGAGTATTATTGTACAGAGATTACAATATGGTTTACAAAGAAGTATTTACTGGTGTATTATACCTACAATAAACAATAATACCATTTATGATACGGAAAGAAGAATTCAATATGAAAGACAGGATTTATATAAAAGGAGCTTGCGAGCATAATCTCAAGAATATTGATGTTACCATACCAAGGGACAAGCTCGTAGTTATTACTGGATTAAGCGGCTCGGGTAAATCATCCCTTGCCTTTGACACAATCTATGCCGAGGGACAAAGACGTTATGTTGAGTCCCTCTCGGCATATGCCCGTCAATTCCTTGGCCTGATGGAAAAGCCTGACGTTGAATTAATTGATGGTCTCTCACCGGCTATTTCCATAGATCAGAGAACCACATCCAAAAATCCAAGGTCTACTGTAGGAACAATTACAGAGATTTATGATTATTTAAGGTTAATGTTTGCACGTATAGGTGTGCCCCATTGTCCCGAATGCGGAAAACCCATCACCCAGCAAAGTGTTGACCAGATGGTTGATGCTGTTATGACCCTTGAAGAAGGAACCAGGATACAGGTTCTTGCTCCGGTTATCAGAGGACGCAAGGGTGAATATACAAAACTGATTCAGGATGCGAAAAAGAATGGATATGTCAGGGTGCGGATAGACGGGGAAGTAATGGAAATCAATGATGATATTAAATTGGAGAAACATCGCAAACACACAATAGAAATTGTGGTGGACCGCCTGATAATCAGGCCGGGTATTCAAAAGCGTCTTACCGACTCTATTGAGACAAGCCTGAACCTTGCGGGAGGATTGCTGACTATTGATGTTATTGGACAGGAAGAAATGCTTTTCTCCCAGAACTATGCCTGCCCGGATTGCGGGATAAGCATAGAAGAGCTGACTCCCAGGATGTTTTCCTTTAACAATCCTTATGGTGCCTGTCCCGCCTGTGGCGGTTTAGGGACACTACTTAAGATTGACCCTGACCTTGTGATACAGGATAAGACTAAATCCTTTACCGAAGGGGCCCTGGCAACAACCGGATGGAATTTTACAAATGAGGACGGGTACAGCCGTATGTATTTGGATGCTCTTGCAAAGCATTATAATTTTGATGTTGACACACCTGTGGAGAAGCTCCCCAAAAGGATTGTAGATATAGTCCTGTACGGGACCGGGAACGAGAAAATCAAGGTTGAGTACAATAAGGAAAATGGAAGCGGTACTTTCCTGACGGCCTTTGAGGGAGTAATAATCAGCATGGAAAGGCGCTACAGAGAAACCAAATCAGACAGCCAGAAGGATTATTATGAAGGCTTCATGAGCAACATTCCCTGTCAGGAATGTAATGGTATGCGCCTGAAAAAAGAGAGTCTGGCGGTTAAGGTTGCAGGGAAAAACATTCATGAAATCACATCTATGTCAATCAAGGAATGTGCAGATTTTTTTGATAACCTAAAGCTAGGTAAAAGGGATGGACTTATAGCTGCCCAGATACTGAAGGAAATAAAAGCCCGATTGGGGTTCTTAATAGACGTGGGTCTTAATTATCTTACATTAAACCGTGCTTCAGGAACCCTTTCGGGAGGTGAAGCCCAGAGAATACGTCTGGCAACCCAGATTGGTTCAGGTTTGACAGGCGTGCTTTATGTTATGGATGAACCCAGTATCGGTCTTCATCAGCGGGACAATGAGAAACTTCTTGAGGCACTTAAACGCTTGAGGGATTTGGGGAATACCCTTATTGTGGTGGAACACGATGAAGATACCATGTATGCGGCAGACCATATTATTGATATGGGTCCCGGAGCGGGAGTGCATGGGGGAAAAGTTATTGCAGAAGGCCCCATTGAGGCTATAAAAGCCAATCCTGAATCCATAACCGGTATGTATCTTAGCGGTAAGCGAAAAATAGAGGTTCCGTTAAAACGGCGTAAGCCCAATGGAAAGATATTGCGTGTATTGGGGGCTAAGGAAAACAATCTTAAGGATATTGATGTAGACATACCTTTGGGGGTATTCACCTGTGTTACCGGAGTTTCCGGTTCGGGGAAAAGCTCATTAATTAATGAAATTGTGTATAAAAAACTGGCTCAAAAGCTCAACCGGGCAAAGACAAAAGCGGGATTGCACAGGGATATACTGGGTCTGGAGCACCTGGACAAGGTCATTAATATAGACCAGTCCCCCATCGGCCGTATGCCAAGTTCCAACCCTGCAACATATACCGGTTTGTTTAGTTCTATAAGAGATCTGTTTGCCCAAACAGTGGATGCAAAAACCAAGGGATATAAAGCCGGCAGATTTAGTTTTAATGTTCGCGGAGGAAGGTGCGAGGCTTGTGCCGGAGATGGTATAATTAAGATTGAAATGCATTTTCTGCCCGACGTATATGTACCGTGTGAGGTTTGCAAGGGTAAACGTTATAACCGGGAAACCCTTGAAGTAAAGTACAAGGGTAAAAATATTGCGGATGTTCTTGATATGACGGTAGCCGAAGCACTGAAGTTTTTTGAGAATATACCTAAAATACAAAGAAAAATACAGACTTTATATGATGTAGGTCTGGGTTATATTAAGCTGGGTCAGCCGGCCACAACATTGTCGGGGGGAGAAGCACAGCGGGTGAAACTGGCCACTGAGCTGTCCAAAAGGGCAACGGGAAAGACAATGTATATACTGGATGAGCCTACAACAGGCCTTCATATAGCCGACGTCGAGATGTTAATCACTGTACTGCAAAAGCTGGTGGATACCGGGAATTCGGTGGTTGTTATAGAGCATAATTTAGAAGTTATAAAAACTGCTGACTATATTATTGACTTAGGTCCTGAGGGAGGCGAAGCAGGCGGCCGGATGATAGCTTTTGGAACCCCCGAAGAAGTAGCTGAATCAGATGTATCATATACTGCAAAATTTCTTAGAAAGGTACTTTTATAGGGTATTAATAGAAAAATTTATTGTGGTAAAGACTGCACAGCTTTGGTTTTGACAAAATGTAATAAAAATTGTGGATATAATTATCTATAGTTGGGTAAGTAAAAAGTAAACCAAAATACGGAGGTATAAATATGATACAGGTAAAAGATCAAATATATCATTTAGGGCTCAGGGATTGGGAATTAAGGAGCTTTCATGGGCATGAGCTTTCAACATTCAACGGTTCCAGCTACAATACTTATCTTATAAAAGACGAAAAAACCGTTTTGGTTGATGCGGTATGGAATCCGCACTCAAAGCAGTTCATGGATATACTGGATAAGGAAGTAGGTATAGACAATATTGATTATATTATTGTTAATCATTCCGAACCCGACCATTCGGGAGCACTGGTTGATATTCTGGAAAGAAGGCCGGATATTCCAATATATTGTACTGCTAAGGGTGCAGAAATAATGCGGAAACAATTTCATAAAGACTGGAACTTCAGAGCAGTCAAAACCGGCGACACCCTGAATATCGGGCAATATGAGCTTATCTTTGTGGAAATGACCATGATTCATTGGCCCGACAGTATGATGACCTTCGTTAAAGGGCCAAATGTCTTGCTTTCCAATGATGCTTTCGGTCAGCACTTTGCAGGGGCATCCATATTTGAAGATGAGAATGATGAATGTGTAGTAATGCAGGAAGCCATCAAGTACTATGCAGGAATACTAACCCCTATGTCAGCCCTGATAAAGAAAAAAATAAATGAGGTTCTGGCCATGAATCTTCCCATAGAAATGATTGCTCCAAGCCATGGATCAATATGGAGGAAGAACCCTCTCAGAATTGTCGAAAAATACGCAAAGTGGTCGGACAATTATGATGAAGGTTATGTTTCGATTATATATGACACAATGTACAATGCTACAAAGAAAATGGCCGATGCAATATCAAAAGGACTTGAAAGCAAGGGTATACTTTGCAAGCAGTTTAACAGCTCATTATCCGATATGAGTGATTTAATAACCGATATATTTAAATCAAAGGGCATTATAGTAGGAAGCTGTACTGTCAACAACGGTTACCTTCGCTCGATTGCTGCTTTATTAGACGAGATAAAAGGGCGTAAGTTCAAAAATAAGGTGGGAGCTGCCTTCGGCAGCTACGGTTGGAGCGGAGAAGCTCATAAAAAGATACACAAGGAGCTGGAGGAAGCCGGAATCAAAATGGTTCACGAACCCATTGGATTCAAATATCAGCCGGAAGAGGATGAGCTTGAAGCTTGTTTCCAGCTGGGGCGAGAGTTCTCTAGCTATATTAAATAGAATACAGTTGTTGCGGGTTATATGGAGTCAGGCAGTCTCGGTAAATGCCTGACTCTTTTTGTCTTTTTACTTCTCAGCTAAAAATCCTTTTGAGACAGCATCTTCAATCAACCGGATTACAAATTCCCAAAGTTTTGGTGCTGCTTTTTCTATATGGCGGATGCGTTGTAGTACCTGTTTTTTTGTTACATTATGCTCCTGCCATGTTCCTCCTTTGTTTAGATAATTAAGAAATACCGGCTGAAGTCTGTCCAAAGCAGCAGCATATTTTGCCTCGGGAGTTTCCATGGCGTCAAACTCCTGCCAAAGCTCCATAAACTCTGTACTTTGATCCTCGGGAAGCAATCCAAAAATGCGTTTGGCTGCTTTTTGCTCCCGCTCAAGTTTATCCAAACCTGCGGCTGCATCGTAGCAGAAGGTATCCCCGGCATCTATTTCAACAATATCATGGATTATGCACATCTTCATTACTTTAAGAATATCTATATCCTCCCCGGAATATTCGCTTAGGAGAAAGGCCATCAGGGCTAAATGCCAGGAATGCTCGGCATCGTTTTCCCTGCGGGAACCGTCGTGTATCTTACTCATTCTGAAAATATTTTTAATTTTATCTGTCTCCAAAATAAACTGAATCTGTTTTTTTAGTCTTTCTGCTGCCATTATGAATCACCTGATCTTTCCATGTTTAGTGATATTATAGCACTAATGAAATAGTTATATCATAACAAAAATAAAGATATGACCACATCTTGTTGTTAAGATTGAATTATATGATGCATAAGATTATAATTAAATCTAATATATCAGAAACAACGACTCCATGGCGGCGGATAAAATACCGGGACTTTTTAAATTAAGAAATAAAAAAAAGCCAAACCACCGGGGGGTTGGATTCTGGTTTGGCCAAAAGTGTTGCATGATAAATAAATTAACGGATTAATTTATTTATACAATGCTATAATAACTTATTCGGAATGAATGGTAAATGATTCCCCTGAAACCATTATTTATAAAATAATGGTAAAGCAGCATTATTAAATAATTTTAGACTACCATAAAAAAGTGTTCGTCAAAATATATGGCTTAAATATTACCCTTGTTGAAATATACTGAATTGAGGAAATTATTATGGAAATTAATCACAGATTGCGTTTGAAGGATTGTAAAAGAATAGTTGTGAAAGTAGGGACATCAACATTAACCCACGAAAACGGCAAAATGAACTTCACGCGAATGGACCGTCTGGCCATGACACTGTCTGAGCTGATGAACGAGGAAAAGGAAGTGATTTTAGTTTCCTCCGGATCCATTGGTGTCGGAATGGGAAAATTCAATCTAAAAAAAAGGCCGGAAGGCATGGGAATGAAGCAAGCCCTGGCGGCGATCGGACAGTGTGAGCTGATGAATATATACAGTCGTCTTTTTGCTACATATAATCAGATGGTAGGCCAGATGCTGCTGACAAAACCCGATATCAATGACGAAATAAGAAAGGAAAATGTCCTTAATACATTCAACCATCTGTTGGATCTCGGTGTTATTCCGATAGTTAATGAAAACGACACTGTTTCTGTCGATGAGATAAAAAGCCTTATGATGTTCGGGGATAATGATACACTTTCAGCTGTTGTCACAAGACTGGTGAAAGCAGATTTACTGATTATCCTATCCGATATTGACGGGCTTTATGACTCGAATCCCAGGGAAAACAATGAGAGCCACCTTATATCGGTTGTTGAGGATATTGATGATTCAATTCGCAACTGTGCAGGCGAAGCGGGTACCAGGCGGGGAACGGGAGGAATGGTAACCAAACTGGATGCCGCTGAAATAGTAACCAATGCAGGTGCAGATATGGTGATAGCCAACGGATCAGATCCTGCAATAATACAAAGGATACTGAACGGTGAAGAGCTTGGAACACTTTTTGTAAGAAAATCACAGAAAAATCTGATTAATTCATAACATAATTTAAGGGCAGATAATGTGTTTATCTGCCCTTAAGTGAACAACAATTAACCATTCACTCTGTCTTTTAAAGACTTGCCAGCTTTAAAAACAGGAGCTTTTGAAGCTGGGATATCGATGGTTTCTTTTGTCTGAGGGTTGCGGCCTTTTCTTGCAGCTCTGTGCTTTGTTTCAAATGTTCCAAAACCTACAAGAACCACCTTTTCTTCTCTTGCCAATGCTTCCTCAACTACATTTACAAAAGCATCAATAGCGGCCTCGCTATTCTTCTTTGTAAGGCCAGAATGCTGTGCAACAGCACTTATTAACTCGGCTTTATTCATTAGGATTACCTCCTGCACAAGAATTTCGTCATTATTGTATACCGTGATATGCATTAAGTCAAGCATTACGGCGGTTTTCCCAAATAACTTGTGTTATTTGATTATAATCATCAAAAAGTATATAATACTTCATGTAATAGGGTTGCAAACTACATATGGAGGAGTCCGGATGGCTGATCTCTATTTTTTTGTATCTAAAGATAAAATTGAAGATGTAGTTGATTGTGGTCTTAAATTGTCAGAATGGTATGACCGTGAATTAATCATACCGGGAATGAGCGAAAGCAAGAAGGTATTAAAGGCTTTTTTGAATCCCAGGGACGATGCAGAGAAGATGAAAAACACAAATTATCAGTGTGTTCGTCTGCAATTGGAACTGGATTATTGTTGGGTTGCAGACGCTTCGCTCTATAAGATGGGACAGGAAGATACCCGGACAATGGAATTGTATTATAATAATATTGTTCCTCTAAAAGATTATTGTTTTGGTACTTTCAGAAACCCCGAAGTACTGGTTACAACATCTGTGTTGCCTGAATACATCAAAATTACCGGAGAAGTTTTGGATATCCCCTTATTGTATGAAAACTCCGAAAAATTATACCTGACAAATCTTCGGGAGAAGTATGAGGAGTTTTACAACGATTCCGGGAACCATCTTTTGTACGCCTTTTTCACGTATCTTGAATCTAAAGGTATGGTAACACGACACGAGGATAATGAGAGCAAAAATGTCATTTTCTTTTATACCGGCAGCAAAGATTATACCGTATTAAGAATTCCATAAGGAGTGAAAGCCGATTGTCTGAGTGGGAAGATCCCTCCGTAAAAATATTAAAACAGCTTAAGAAGGCAGAAAATCAATATGTTTCCGGTGAAGAACTGAGTGATATATTAGGAATAAGCCGTACCGCCATCTGGAAGCGGATGGAATCAATAAAAGAAGAAGGATTTAATATTGAGGCTGTTACTAAAAAAGGATACCGGCTAATTAAGGAGGAGGGCGGTTATGGCAAAAAAGCCCCCTATGGCAAACTGGCAGTCCAGAGCGAAGTTACCAGCCCTGTTTTTGGCCAAAACCTGATATTCTTCAAAGAAATTGATTCCACCAATAAAGCTCTTAAAAAGTTGGCAGCTGAAAATGCTCCTGAAGGTACTGTTGTAATATCTGATATGCAAAGTGCAGGCAGGGGAAGAAGAGGCAGGGACTGGGCATCGGCACCGAATCTGGGCATATGGATGTCAGTTTTGTTAAGACCAGATCTTCATCCAAGTTTGGTACAGACGCTGACTCTTGCGGCATCGGTAGCTGTGATGCGGGCTTTAGAACAGTTAGGTATTGAGGGAATGGGTATAAAGTGGCCTAATGACATTATTATAAACGGCAAAAAGGTCTGTGGTATTCTTACAGAGCTTTCAGCCGAGGCAGAGAGGGTCGACTGGGTTATTACAGGCATAGGTCTTAATGTTAATCACACAGAGACGGATTTTCCAAGTGATATTGCTTCTATTGCCACATCCCTCAGTATGAATGTAAATAAAAACACCCGGCTTGATCGCAGCGTGATAGCGGCAAACATAATAGACGAAATGGAAAAGGTATACCGGAGTTTTATTGAAGAGGGTCCGGCCTGGGTTGTTGAAGAGTGGAAGAAACGTAATATTACACTGGGAAAAAGGATAAGAATTATAAACCAGCAAGACAGTTTTAATGCAGAGGCACTTGATATAACAGCAGATGGCAGGCTCATTGTAAGGGATGACCATGGCAAGGAACATCATATGTATTCAGGCGAGATCTCCCTTAGAGAAACTTAAGCGATTTGTAATGCAGTATTTTAATTCAATTATATAAAGGTTAGAATTTGAATATAGTTATTAGAATTTATAATGGAGGATTATATGGAAAGGAACCAAAATAATCAACAAAAAGAAAAACAAAATGTACAGAATAGTAATACAAAATCAGGTAACAGAGAGTTTGGAAGAAATAAACGCTATCCTCAGGGCCGCAATCACAACAGTGACAGCGATAATGCTATGAAAGGCCGTGACAGCATTAAGTTTGCAAAGGGCAAAGAACAAAAACCAGCAGAAAAACAGTACACAAAGAATACAAAATCACATCAGAACAAATCATATAAAACTAATTTGGGAGCTGCTTCAGGCAGAGGCTCCCGGTATGGACGCAATACTTCCAGAAGTGCCAATCCCAATGAGATTCTGGCTAAAAGTATTACAACTAAACGTATTGAAACTGTAGAGGACATTCAGGCTGATATTGAAAGAATTGACAAGGAAATTCAATTTGAAATTAAACAAATAAAAGCCATTAAGCTGGGTATTTAAAGGGGAGAAAAAAGGGGAGAAAATATGCTGTTAGCCATTGATGTAGGCAATACCAACAGTGCGATAGGTGTTTATCGGGGTGATACTCTCGTAGGCAACTGGCGTGTTTCTACGACCAGGGAACGGACCTCAGATGAATCCGGTATGCTTCTGATATCTATTTTGCAATATGCCGGTATCAGCCCGGCAGAAATAGATGCCGCTATTATATGCTCTGTTGTTCCTCCTGCTGTGTATTCCATAATTAATGCCATAAAGAAATACTTTGGAATAAATCCGATTTTGGTGGAACCCGGGGTAAAGACGGGAATAAATATTAAATATGAGAATCCTCGGGAGGTAGGTACCGATAAAATTATAAATGCAGTAGGTGCTTTGAAACTCTACGGTGGGCCTGTTATAATTGTGGATTTTGGTACTGCAACAACATTTTGTTCAGTAAGTCGCAAGGGTGACTATTTGGGTGGAATAATCTGCCCGGGTATAAAAATCTCGGCTGAAGCTCTTTTTGACAAAGCATCCATGCTTCCCCGTATAGAAATTGCCAAACCTAAGCATATTATTGGAAGAACCACAGTTAACAGCATGCAATCCGGGATATTTTACGGGTTTGTAGGTCAGACAGATTATATAGTCAGCTTAATGAAGCAAGAAATGAACGAGGATAATATCAAGGTTGTTGCTACGGGAGGTATGGCAAATCTTATTGCATCGGAATCGGCTATGATTGATGAGGTTAACACCCTATTAACCTTAGAAGGATTAAAGGTTGTTTATCAGATGAATTCTATAGTTTAATCCGAATTTTTACAAAATAGCGAGAAATCAAGCGTAACATCGAGTTTGAAAGAGATGTTATGAATTTTTGCCTGAAAATCTCAAAATCTCGAGCAGAATCGTCCATAATCCTCATTTGATTCTGACAGTAAAATTGTTTAAGATTGTATTAGCACTCATTAGGAGTGAGTGCTAACAAGAAAACAACCCGTGTTTCGGGAAAAAATAAGGAGGTTTACCATATGAATATTAAACCACTAGCAGACAGAGTTGTTATTAAAATGCTGGAAGCTGAGGAAACCACCAAGAGTGGCATAGTGCTTCCCGGTACAGCGAAAGAGAAACCACAGGTAGCAGAAGTAATGGCTGTGGGACCAGGAACAAAAGATGTAGAGATGGAAGTTAAGGTAGGAAATAAGGTTCTTATCAGCAAATATGCTGGTACCGAAGTAAAATTAGACGGAAATGAGTATACAATTGTTAAGCAGGCTGATATCCTTGCAATAGTTGAGTAATAGGAGGTAGAAAGATATGGCAAAAGACATTAAGTTTAGTGAAGACGCCAGAAGAGCCCTGGAAGCGGGTGTTAATAAGCTGGCTGATACAGTAAAAATTACTTTAGGTCCGAAAGGCAGAAATGTTGTTCTTGATAAAAAATTTGGTTCCCCTCTAATAACCAATGATGGTGTTACCATAGCAAAAGAAATTGAACTGGAAGACCCATTTGAGAATATGGGTGCTCAGCTTGTTAAGGAAGTTGCTACAAAGACCAATGATGTAGCTGGTGATGGTACAACAACAGCTACAGTACTTGCTCAGGCTATCATTCGCGAAGGTCTTAAAAACGTTGCAGCCGGCGCTAATCCTATGATTCTCAAGAAAGGTATTCAAAAGGCTGTTGATACCGCTGTTGAAGGCTTTGCTGAGATCTCTCAGAAAGTTAAAGGCAAGGAAGATATCGCTCGTGTTGCTTCTGTTTCATCCAATGATGAAGAAATCGGAAATCTGATTGCAGATGCTATGGAAAAGGTGACCAATGACGGAGTTATAACCGTTGAAGAATCCAAGACCATGGGCACAAGCCTTGAACTGGTTGAAGGTATGCAATTTGACCGTGGTTATGTGTCCGGTTACATGGTTACCGATACTGATAAGATGGAAGCAGTTCTGGAAGACCCATACTTGTTAATTACAGATAAGAAAATTTCAAATATTCAGGAAGTTCTGCCTATCCTCGAACAAATTGTTCAACAAGGCAAGAAACTTGTTATAATTGCAGAAGATGTTGAGGGTGAAGCCCTGGCGACATTAATCGTTAATAAATTGCGCGGAACCTTTACCTGCGTAGCTGTTAAAGCTCCTGGTTTCGGTGACAGAAGAAAGGCCATGCTTCAGGATATTGCAATCCTTACCGGCGGCCAGGTAATAACAGAAGAACTTGGATTGGATCTTAAAGAAACAACAGTAGACCAGCTAGGTCGTGCAGAAAAGGTTATTGTTCAGAAAGAAAATACAATTATCGTTGGCGGCAGCGGTGACGAAAAAGCTATCCGTGACAGAATAAGCTCTATCAAATCTCAGATTGAAGAAACCACATCTGAATTTGATAAAGAGAAACTCCAGGAAAGACTGGCAAAACTGTCAGGCGGTGTGGCTGTTATTCAGGTTGGTGCTGCCACCGAGACAGAGATGAAGGAAAAGAAACTCCGCATAGAGGACGCTTTGGCAGCAACCCGTGCAGCTGTTGAAGAAGGAATTGTATCCGGTGGCGGAATAGCATTTGTAAATGTTATTTCTAAAGTTAAAAAGGTTGTTGATGAACTAAGCGGAGATGAGAAAACCGGTGCCATGATAATTGCAAAAGCATTGGAAGAGCCGATAAGACAAATTGCTGTTAATGCCGGACTTGAAGGTTCAGTTATATTTAACAAGGTTCTCGAAAGTGAAATTGGTATAGGCTATGATGTGATCAGTGAGAAATACGTTAACATGATTGAAGCTGGTATTGTGGATCCTGCAAAGGTTACCCGTTCAGCTCTGCAGAACGCTGCATCCATAGCATCAATGGTTCTGACAACCGAGAGTCTTGTAGCAGATAAGCCTGAAAAGGCTGATCCCGCAGCTGCGGCAGCAGCCATGGGTGGCGGAATGCCCGGCATGATGTAATGCTGCAAAGTATTGTAAGATGTAATTTATAAATGTAATAAATAAAAAATGCCCTCTGCATCACAGTCTAGAGGGCATTTTTTTAAATTACTGATTCTATTTATCCATCGTATCCATACCACGGATTTTGTACGCAACGTTTGCCGCCACTTACCTCAAAATGTGTTCCATTCACATAATCAGCAGCATCAGAGGCCATAAACACAATGACTTTTGCAAGATCCTCAGGTTTTCCAAAGCGTCGAACTGGGATATCTCTCAGTAATTTGTCACCATATTTACTGATACTATTGACACTTATATCGGTACGAATCATTCCCGGTACATATGATAATACACGAATTCCATAGGGTGCGAGCTCGGCAGCAAATGTACGTGTCAGGCTTAACACACCTGATTTAGCGGCACTGTATGGCGCACGCCCTGCGTTGGGCGCCAGGGCTGCAAAGGAAGCTGCGTTAAGTATGACCCCTTTGCTTTGTGGCATCATATGTCTAGCTGCTATCTGACAGCCATAAAAAACAGAGTATAGGTTTGTCTTAATAATGGAATCAAATTCATCAGGAGCATACTCCATCATTGACTTAATTTTATTACTACCCGCATTATTAACCCAAATATCTATTCGGCCAAGGTGCTGCTTAACCTCCTCCGCAAAAGTTTCAAATGCCTTATAATCTGTAACATCCACGCTTTTGCAGAAAATATCAAAACCTAACTCATTAAATTCTGCTTTCGCATCATCCAGTACAGACTGTCTACGAGAACAAATTGCCAGTTTCGCGCCTTCGCGCAAAAATTCGAGTGCTGTCGCTTTACCTATTCCGGTTGCACCTCCGGTAATAACCACAACACGGTCTTTAAGACCAAGTTCCATTTTGCTCACTCCCTAAAAAATTATTTCTTCCTGTAATAAAACAGCGGACTTGGGAAACTGGTTGGCTAACATCGGACTATTATAGTATCTTCGCACCAATACTTGCTCTCGTCAATTATATCAAAAGTGATGTTCTATGGGAACGAGGAACAAACATACGAGGTTTAACGATAATACAAAAATGCACAAAAATAAGTACAAAACATTGACAATGTTTTAACAATATACTAATATACAAGAGCCAGAATAATTGTTAAAATAATAACAAAGATAAGAATTACATGCTTAATTCAATATTACACAAGTTCTAGGCATTTATTTTTATCTTGTATCGTTAAATTATTAACAATCTAACCACAGTAACTAAGCACAGCAATGTGACACTGCACAAGAGGAGTTAATCTGGAAAATTTGTGAGGGAGGAGAGATAAGCATGATTAGAAATAAAGTCAGAGAACCAATTGATACAGTAGAAAAACTGGAAAAAGCGCTGGCAGAGCTTAAAAAAGCTCAGAAGATATTTGCAGCATATACTCAGGAGCAGGTAGATAAGATTTTTATGGCAGCCGCATCAGCGGCTAATAGGGCGAGAATTACCCTTGCGAAAATGGCGGTTGAAGAGACAGGAATGGGTGTTGTTGAGGACAAGGTTATAAAAAACCATTATGCCGCAGAGTACATTTATAATGCCTACAAGAATGTAAAAACATGCGGTGTTATTGAGGAAGATAAAGCTTTTGGAATTAAAAAAATTGCTGAACCCGTTGGTGTTATAGCTGCTGTTATCCCAACCACAAATCCCACATCGACAGCTATATTTAAAACACTTATGGCTCTTAAAACAAGAAATGGTATTATGATCAGTCCACATCCAAGGGCAAAAAAATGTACAATTGAGGCATCAAGAATAGTATTGGAAGCTGCTGTCAAAGCTGGAGCTCCTGAGGGTATCATTGATTGGATTGATGTTCCTTCCCTTGACATGACAAACATGGTTATGAAGAGTTCAGATCTTATTCTTGCTACTGGCGGACCTGGGATGGTAACTGCTGCTTATTCCAGCGGCAAACCTGCTATCGGTGTGGGACCCGGCAATACACCTGCTATTATTGATGAATCAGCTGATATCCTTCTGGCAGTTAACTCTATTATTCATTCTAAGACCTTTGATAATGGCATGATTTGTGCTTCGGAGCAATCTGTTATTGTACTTGATAAAATATACAAAGAGGTTAAGGAAGAGTTTAAGGCCAGAGGCTGCTATTTCTTAAATGAAACAGAACTTGATAAAGTAAGAAAGACCATAATTATAAACGGTGCGTTAAATGCAAAAATAGTGGGACAGTCAGCACATAAAATAGCCAAACTTTCAGGCGTAAATGTTCCTGTCAACACAAAAATTTTAATTGGGGAAGTTGAAAGTGTGGAGCTTACTGAGGAATTTGCTTATGAAAAATTATCGCCAGTCCTTGCTATGTATAAGGCTAAAACTTTTGCTGAAGCATTGAACAAAGCCGAACAATTGATAACAGACGGCGGATATGGTCATACAGCATCTATTTATCTCAACCCAATAACTCAGCAAGCAAAGTATGATGAATTCACAGAAAGAATGAAAACCTGCAGAATTCTGTTGAATACACCATCATCCCATGGCGGTATTGGTGATTTGTACAACTTCAAGCTGGCTCCGTCTTTAACTCTCGGTTGTGGTTCATGGGGCGGTAACAGCGTATCGGATAATGTTGGTGTTAAACATCTTTTGAACATTAAAACGGTAGCTGAGAGGAGAGAGAACATGCTGTGGTTCAGAGCCCCTGAAAAAGTTTATATAAAAAGAGGCTGCCTGCCTGTTGCCCTTGACGAGCTTAAAACCGTTATGGGCAAGAAGAAGGTATTCATTGTAACTGATAATTTCCTGTACAACAACGGTTATACAAAACCAGTTACTGATAAATTAGATGAGTTGGGTATTAAGCACACAACCTTCTATGATGTGGCTCCGGACCCGACCCTGGCTTGTGCCAGAGAAGGTGCTAAGCTAATGAGCTCCTTTGAACCCGATTGCATAATTGCAGTGGGAGGCGGTTCACCTATGGATGCTGCTAAAATTATGTGGGTTTTGTACGAGCATCCAAAGGCCGATTTTTTGGATATGGCAATGCGCTTCGTAGACATAAGAAAACGTGTTTATACATTCCCTAAAATGGGAGAGAAGGCATACTTTATTGCTATACCCACCACTGCCGGAACAGGCAGTGAGGTTACTCCTTTTGCTGTAATTACCGACGAGACTACGGGAGTTAAGTATCCTCTGGCTGATTATGAGCTGATGCCAAACATGGCTATTGTTGATGCCGATATGATGATGAACGCACCTAAGGGATTAACCGCAGCATCGGGGATTGATGCTTTGACCCATGCCCTTGAAGCATATGTATCTGTTATGGCAACAGATTATACAGACAGTCTTGCTCTGGGAGCCATAAAGAATATATTTGAGTATCTGCCAAGGGCTTATGAAAACGGAGCTAATAATCCAATGGCCAGAGAGAAGATGGCCAATGCGGCTACTATGGCCGGGATGGCATTTGCCAACGCATTTTTGGGAGTATGTCACTCAATGGCTCATAAGCTTGGTGCATTCCATAATCTGCCCCATGGTATTGCAAATGCATTGATAATAAATGAAGTAATAAAATTCAATGCAGAAGAAGCTCCCACTAAAATGGGCACCTTTTCTCAGTATGATCACCCCCATACCCTTTCCAGATATGCAGAAATCGCCGGATATTTAGGTGTGGAGGGCGAAACAGACCATGAAAAACTTGAGAACTTAATTAAATATATAGACGAACTTAAAGAAAAAGTCGGCATCAAAAAAACTATAAGGGACTATGGAATAGACGAAAAAGTATTTTTGGATTCTCTGGATGAGATGGTTGAACAGGCCTTTGACGATCAGTGTACAGGAGCGAATCCACGCTATCCGCTTATGAGCGAGATTAGACAAATGTATCTTAACGCTTATTACGGAACCGATCTGATGAAAGAGGACGAGTCTATTTGTTGTTTAGCATTGCCGGCGATACACAGTATGCGAATAAATAACTGAATTCACATGGGACAAGGTAAGAAAGGATAGCTACCTTGTCCCATTTTATTTTATGGATAAGTCGTTGAAAACTGATGGAATATATAATATAGTAAACTGGATACAAAACCCGTTAAAATATTGGGAGCAATGGTTATGGAACATTATTACAGCGAAAAACCAAGATCTGAAATAGAAGAACATGTATTCAGGTATGAAATTAAAGGGGTAGAGCTGGAATTTATATCAGTCAGCGGAGTCTTTGCATTCAGACAAAAGATAGATAAAGCATCCCGGCTTTTAATCGAAAATTACAGGCCTTCAAAAGCAGGGAATTTTTTTCTGGATATGGGCTGCGGTATTGGGCCAATTTCTTTATATATTAAAGCAAGATATCCGCATCTTCAGGTTACAGCTGTCGACATTAATGAACGTGCGGTTTTCTATACTGATAAGAATGCCCGGTTAAATAACCTCAGCATTGAAGTTTTGAAAAGTGATCTTTACTCGCAGCTTGGAGGAAGACTATTCGGTGACATACTTTCCAATCCCCCAATAGCGGCAGGAAAGGCATTGAACACACGCTTAATTTATGAAGCCAAAAATCATCTGTTAAAAAACGGTGCCCTGTGGCTTGTTGCATACCATAATAAGGGTGGGGAAACCCTGAAACGTATTATGCATGAGGCTTTCGGCAATGTTGAGGACATCGAGAAAAAAGGTGGAATTCGGGTTTACAGATCGGTGAATCAAAACCTTGAAGTGCCTGAAAAGAGTTCTAAATGAATAAATACTTTATCCAGATAATTAAGACTGATTTTTCCTGCAATATATTAACATCATCCACAAAAAAAGTACGCTTGACAATTTTTAAGTGACGGTGTTACAATAGTTTAGCGTGCGAACGTAGTGTTTGCATGTTTTTGTGTTGTGTAAATAATCAGGGAACAATGGTCCGGAGGATTTACAGTGATTGAATTACTTAAAAAGAAAGAAAAAGTTGTAGGTGTGAAACAAACTAAAAAAGCCGCTGAACAAGATAAGCTGGAAGTAGTATTTGTTGCTTCTGATGCAGATCGAAGAATTGTTGAACCTATTATTAAGATTTGTGAGAGTAGGGGAATAAAGATTAATACCGAAAACACAATGAAACAGTTGGGTAAGGCGGCAGGTATTGATGTGGGAGCTGCAATTGCAGGTATATTACGTTCATGAAATTAACGTTAAAAACGTTAATATATAGAATACTGATAAGGAGGTGAAACTAAGGATGCCAACATTTAATCAGTTGGTTAGGAAGAGCAGAAAGAAAGTATTGTACAAATCACATTCCCCGGCTTTACAAATAAACATGAATACTTTGAAAAAGAAAGCCACTTTGTTGAACTCTCCCCAAAAGAGAGGTGTTTGTACAGTAGTAAAAACTGTTACTCCAAAAAAACCAAACTCAGCACTTCGTAAAGTTGCAAGGGTACGCTTGACCAACGGTATTGAAGTAACCGCATATATTCCAGGTATCGGACACAATCTACAGGAACACAGTGTTGTTCTTATAAGAGGCGGTCGTGTAAAAGATCTGCCGGGTGTAAGATATCACATTGTCCGCGGTACATTGGATACAGCAGGTGTTACCAACCGTCAACAGGGACGCTCGAAGTATGGCGCAAAACGCGCTAAAAAATAGCAGAACCTCATAATCTAAGGAACTGCTGAAAAAATTAATATTTGCAGGACTAATCAACGTGCAAGACGTTGTCAATATATATGTTTTGATGCGTTTCGCACTGACGAGCTTAGTTTAATAAGTTCGAGTACCTGTGATACCGGGTTATGTACCCGCAGTTATCATGAAAAGGAGGGAAGAAAAGTGCCAAGAAGAGGACATATTCCAAAAAGAGATGTTCTGCCGGATCCCATATACAATGATAAGATTGTTTCCAAACTTATCAACAGTATTATGCTGGACGGCAAAAAGGGTGTTGCGCAAAAGATCGTTTATGATGCTTTTGATATAATCAAGGAGAAAACCGGTAAGAATCCCCTTGAAGTCTTCGAAGAAGCCATGAACAATATTATGCCGGTACTTGAGGTTAAGGCCAGAAGAGTCGGCGGTGCAACATATCAGGTTCCTATGGAAGTAAGGCCTGAAAGAAGACAGACTCTTGGTTTGCGTTGGCTTGTAAGCTATGCAAGAAATAGAAGTGAACGCACCATGAAGGAAAGGCTTGCCGGAGAAATACTGGACGCAACAAACAACTTGGGCGGAGCCGTTAAGAAAAAGGATGACACTCATAAGATGGCAGAAGCCAACAAGGCATTTGCTCACTATAGGTGGTAATTAATAAAAATGGAAATGTAGCAAACATCGTACTACTACATCGGAAGGAGGGTATCGATGCCCAGAGAATACAGCTTGGAAAATACACGTAACATCGGTATTATGGCACACATCGACGCAGGAAAAACCACCACAACTGAAAGAATTCTGTTTTATACCGGACGTACACATAAGCTTGGCGAGACTCATGAAGGTTCAGCTACCATGGACTGGATGGAGCAGGAGCAGGAAAGAGGGATTACAATAACCTCTGCCGCTACTACAGCTTATTGGAAGAACTGCCGTGTAAATATCATTGATACACCCGGGCATGTTGACTTTACGGTAGAGGTTGAACGTTCATTACGCGTACTTGACGGATCGGTAACACTGTTCTGCGCAAAAGGCGGCGTTGAACCTCAATCAGAAACAGTCTGGAGACAGGCCGATAAATACGGTGTACCACGTATCGCCTATGTCAATAAAATGGACATAATGGGCGCAGACTTTTTTAATTGTATTCAAATGATGAAGGATAGGTTACGGGCGAACGCAGTACCTATTCAGCTTCCTATAGGAAAGGAAGATCATTTTGAAGGCATAATTGACCTTGTTAAGAACAAGGCATACTATTACAGGGATAATCTAGGTCAACAGATTGATGAAATGGATATTCCCGAAGATATGAAGGAGCTTGTCGAAAAGTATAGGTTTAAACTGGTGGAATCCATTGCCGAGCTTGACGAGGAACTCCTCATAAAGTACCTTGATGGAGAAGAGCTTAGCGAAGACGAACTAAAAGCCGGTATCAGAAAGGCAACTATTGCCACAACAATTATCCCGGTAACATGCGGATCGTCATACAGAAACAAAGGTGTGCAAAAACTTTTGGATTGTGTGGTAGATTATCTGCCGTCACCTGTTGATGTTCCGGATATAACTGGTATTATACCAGACAGTGGTGAGGAAGAAGCAAGGCCTTCCTCTGATGAAGCTCCGTTTTCAGCATTAGCATTTAAGATTATGACAGACCCATACGTTGGAAGACTTTCGTTCTTCAGAGTATACTCAGGAACATTGAAATCCGGTTCTTATGCTCTTAATTCGACAAAGAATAAAAGAGAGAGAATTGGCCGTATTCTGATGATGCATGCCAATGATCGTAAAGATGTAGATATTGTCTACTCAGGTGACATTGCTGCCGCTGTGGGTCTTAAAAACACCTCAACCGGTGATACCTTATGTGATGAAAATCATCCGATAATTTTGGAATCCATGGAATTTCCGGAACCGGTTATCAATGTGGCAATTGAGCCAAAGACAAAAGCCGGACAGGAGAAAATGGGTATTGCTCTACAGAAACTTGCTGAAGAGGATCCGACATTCAGAGTAACAACCAACCAGGAAACTGGACAGACTATTATTGCCGGCATGGGAGAGCTTCATCTTGAAGTCATAGTTGATCGTCTATTAAGAGAATTCAAGGTTGAGGCAACTGTTGGTAAACCTCAGGTTTCATATAAGGAAACCATCCGTAAGACTGTTAAGTCAGAGGGTAAGTTTGTTCGGCAATCCGGCGGTAAAGGTCAATATGGTCACTGCGTTATTCAGGTCGAACCACTTGAAGCAGGCAAAGGTTACGAATTTGTCAATAAGATTGTTGGAGGAGTTATTCCCAAAGAATATATACCGGCAATCGACAGTGGTATCCGTGATGCTATGAACAGCGGTGTTATTGCGGGTTATCAAGTTCTTGACGTTAAGGTAACTCTTTTGGATGGTTCATACCATGAGGTTGACTCATCAGAAATGGCATTTAAGGTAGCCGGATCGATAGCATTTAAGGAAGCTATGAAAAAAGCTGATCCTGTGCTGATGGAGCCGATTATGAAGGTAGATGTAACCACACCGGATGATTATACTGGCGATGTTATAGGAGATCTTAACTCTCGCCGGGGCAAGATTGAAGGTATGGATGCAGTTGCAGGAGCACAGAATATTCATGCGCTGGTTCCTCTTTCCGAGATGTTCGGATATGCTACTGATCTTCGTTCCAATACACAAGGACGTGCTGTATATACTATGCAGCCATCCCATTATGAACCTGTTCCCAAGAGTGTACAGGAAAAAATAACCGAGGGTAGAAATCCCAAGGTATAATACTGAAACTATTGATTTTACTAATTAATAATTATATAATTTTGAATCATCAGTGATTCAAAGAAGGAGGTTTATTCCAAATGGCAAAGGCTAAATTTGAACGTACAAAGCCACACGTAAACATTGGCACAATCGGTCACGTTGACCATGGTAAGACAACTCTTACCGCTGCTATCACCAAGGTTCTTGCTTTGGTTGACCAAAATATTCAGGTTAGAGATTATTCTGCTATTGACTCTGCTCCAGAGGAGAGAGAAAGAGGTATTACCATCAACACATCTCACGTTGAGTATGAGACAGCTAATCGTCACTATGCTCACGTTGACTGCCCCGGTCACGCTGACTATGTTAAAAACATGATCACTGGTGCAGCTCAGATGGATGGAGCTATTCTCGTTGTTTCGGCTGCTGATGGTCCTATGCCTCAGACCCGTGAACATATTCTTCTTTCCCGTCAGGTTGGTGTTCCAAGTATCGTTGTTTTCCTTAACAAATGCGATATGGTGGACGACGAAGAGCTGATTGAGCTGGTTGAAATGGAACTCAGAGAGCTTCTTAATGAATGGGAGTTCCCTGGTGACGATACACCTTTCATCAGAGGTTCTGCTCTTGAAGTTCTCGAATGCGCTTCAACTGATCCTAACGATCCCAAATATGCTTGTATTCATGAACTTATGAAGGCTGTAGACGAATATATTCCTACACCGGCACGTCCTACAGATCTTCCTTTCTTAATGCCTGTTGAGGACGTTTTCACAATCACTGGTCGTGGAACCGTTGCTACCGGTAGAGTAGAGAGAGGAACTGTTAAAGTTGGCGATGAAGTTGAAATCGTTGGTTTGATGGATGAAGCCAGAAAAACAGTAGTTACTGGTGTTGAGATGTTCCGTAAAATTCTTGATTCTGCAGTTGCAGGCGATAACATCGGAGCACTTCTCCGCGGTGTTCAGAGAACAGAAATCGAAAGAGGACAAGTTCTTGCTAAACCCGGTTCAATTACACCTCATACTAAGTTTACTGCACAGGTTTACGTTCTGACAGCTTCTGAAGGTGGAAGATCCAAGCCTTTCTTCTCCGGATACAGACCTCAGTTCTACTTCAGAACAACCGACGTTACAGGAAACATCAAGCTTCCTGATGGCGTAGAAATGTGTATGCCTGGTGACCACGTAACAATGGAGATTGAGCTTATTACTCCTATTGCTATGGAAAAGGGTCTCAGACTTGCTATCCGTGAAGGCGGCAGAACTGTTGGTTCAGGTGCTGTTGTTGATGTAATTGCTTAATTTTTAATAAAACTTAGGTTCTGCCCAATTGTTTGGGTAGAACAAAAAATAGCCAAATAGCGATATGTTCTGGCAGATAGTCTTATAGATTATCTGCCAGTTTCAATTTATGTCATATCCAGTCATGGAAGGAAAAATCGGTTTTTTAGAGATTTATCTATTTTTTCTAAAGGAATCCTTATTTTTAATACTTGTCGCTATAAGTATTATCTTGTAATATTTCACAAAATATGCAATAATTAATAGGCCGATTAATAGTTTTGTGAGGAAATCCCTATGAAGAGAATTCCAATATTTTTGCTTGTGGTATTATTAACATTTTTCCTGTCTGCTTGTCAAAGGGTTCCGGTTGAATCTATGCCATCTTATACACCTGACAACATTGTATCTGATATTCCGGATTCACCTGCACCTCCCCACAAGGGGCTGATTGGCGTAAAAATGAGCACTAATGCAATTGAGCGTTGGGTAAAAGACGGTGAAGACATAAAACAGAAACTTGAAGCAAAGGGATATGCTGTAGAGCTGATGTACGATGAAAATGACATTGACTACCAGATGGCTCAACTGATAGCCAAGGACTGTAAAGTGCTGGTTATTGCCTCCCCGCAGTACTCTCCTGATATATTCGAACCGCTGAAAAAAGCCGGTATAACCATCATCAGCTATTACTTTATAGATGATTACATGAATGTAGATTATTATATAAACTTTGACTATTACAGGGTTGGTGCTCTTCAGGCTGAATACATTGTAGATGCGTTGGGGCTCAAGGAAGGGAAAGGACCCTTCAATATCGAGCTTTTTACAGGATGCCGGTACGATGCCAATATAGCAATGTATCACAAAGATGCAATGAAAACACTTAGGCCATACATAGAAAATGGCCAGCTGGTTGTAAAAAGCGGCCAGGTGGATATAAATGAGATTGCTGTCGATGATTACAAGGCTGAGATTGCAAAGGACAGAATGGATAGTATTCTCGCCATGTATTACACCAATGATAAGCTGGATGCGGTTCTCTGCCCATTCGATCCTCTTGCCCTTGGAGTAATTGATTCTCTTACTGAAGCCGGATATACTGAATTTCCAATCATCACTGGCTTTGACTGCCACATACCTAACGTTATGGCTATGAAAGCCGGTAAGCAGTCAATGTCGGTGTTTTGGGACACGAGAATACTTACAGCTAAAATAGTTGAGATGGTTGACACAATAATGGCGGGTGGTGAAGTACCTGTCAACTATACTTATGAAATAGGTGGGAAGCAAATTCCGACATTTTTATGCGAACCATGTGTGGTGACGGTTGACAATATCAAGGAGATACTGATTGACGGTGGATACTATACCGAGTCCGATTTACAAGAATAAATGCCATATACGGATTCCTCTGTATTCACGGCGGCTTTTGCAGGCGTCTAAGGTATATAAATAAAATTAGTTTTATACATCTGAATTGTGGTATGTTATAACATGAGTAAAGATTTCGCCACCTCTATCCTCTGCATCTAATACAGACATTATTTGTTATATAAAACTAAAATACGACAAATAAAGATAAAATGGTAAAAGTAACATTTGAAATCTATTTGGACCGCCTTTATAATAAGATTTACCGTTTATGCTAAGGCCTTAGAATATGAAAGGGTGATAGATATGCCAAAGCAGAATAAGAAAGATTTAACCTACAGTATTCCTATGCTCCCGCTAAGGGGTATTGTGGTTTTTCCACATATGATTCTTCATTTTGATGTAGGAAGACTGAAATCAATAAAGTCAATAGAAGAGGCTATGCTTAATGAGCAGATTATATTTTTGACTTCTCAAAAGGATCCTAATACAGAAGATCCGGATTTTGATGAAATAAATACATTTGGTACCATTGCTCAAATAAAACAATTACTAAGATTACCGGGAGATACAATAAGGGTATTAGTGGAAGGTATTCAAAGAGCGAAAATAATTAATTTTGTCGCAGATGAGCCCTTTTATAAGGTGGACGTTATGCAAGTCAACTCAAAAGCTCTCCAAAGCGGCAGATCAGACATACAAGCTCTTTGCAGGCAAGTGATTGATCATTTTGAACAATATGCGAAACTATCAGGAAAGATATCACCAGATGCCACGCTTTCAATCACAAATATAAATGATTTGTCACACCTCCCTGATGTCATTGCATCGAATCTTGGGGTTTCAATAGAATTAAAACAGATGCTTTTAGAGGAATTATCACCAAAAAGACGTCTGGAAAAGCTTTTAGATATCCTTGCAAAAGAGAATGAAATTCTGGAGTTAGAAAAAAGCATTACTTTCAAGGTTCGTCAGCAAATTGACAAGAACCAGAAAGAGTATTATCTCAGAGAACAAATAAAAGCTATACAAAAGGAACTTGGAGATTCTGTAGACACTACTACAGAGATTGATGAATACAGGGAAAGAATCGAAAAAGCCAGTTTTAGTGAAGATGTCAGGAAAAAGGCTTTAAAGGAGCTGGACAGGCTTGCCCGTATGCATTCATCCTCGGCTGAGAGCGGTGTAATTCGAACCTACCTGGATACTTTGCTGGATATGCCCTGGGAAAAAAAGACCGAGGAGAAGCTGGATATTAAATACGCTTCTGAAATATTAGACAGGGATCACTATGGTCTGGAAAAGGTTAAGGAAAGAGTACTGGAATACCTGGCCGTAAGAAAAATGAAAAATGGCCTTCAAGGGCCTATTCTTTGTTTTGCCGGACCTCCCGGGGTAGGTAAGACATCTATTGCTAAATCCATAGCAGAAGCCTTGAACAGAAGCTATGCCAGAATGTCACTGGGCGGAGTTAAGGACGAAGCAGAAATCAGGGGGCACAGAAGAACTTATGTAGGTTCAATGCCCGGAAGAATAGTAAATGCCATCAGACAGGCCGGGAGTTCAAATCCTCTTATCCTGCTTGATGAAATTGATAAAATGTCCAGCGACTTCAGAGGTGATCCTGCCTCGGCAATGCTTGAGGTCCTGGATTCAGAACAGAATAAGGATTTCAGGGATCACTATCTGGAAGTACCTTTTGATCTATCCGATGTTATGTTTATAACTACCGCAAACTATAAGGATGCTATACCCAGGCCTTTACTGGACAGGATGGAAGTTATAGATATATCAGGATACACGGAGGAAGAAAAACTTAATATTGCTTCTAAATATCTTGTGCCAAAACAACTTAGAATGCATGGCGTAAGCAAAACGACAGTGAGGTTTGACCAGTCGGCCCTTAAGGAGATTGTAGTTCACTACACCAAAGAAGCGGGTGTAAGAAATCTTGAACGTCAGATTGCCACCGTGATAAGAAAGGGCATTAAGAAGATAGTGTTAGGTGAGAAAACTTCACTGAGGATTACAAAGAATACAGTGAAGAATTATTTGGGAGCAAGGATTTACACTTATGATAAAACTGCTGAAAAAGATGAGGTAGGTATTGTAAGAGGTCTTGCCTGGACATCTGTGGGTGGCGACACTATGCCCATAGAGGTTAACATTATGCCGGGAGATGGCCAGCTGGAGCTGACGGGACAATTAGGAGATGTAATGAAGGAATCAGCCCGTATAGCCAGAAGCTATATCCGCTCTGTTGCCGGACAGTACGGCATAGATACAGATTTCCATAAGAAATATGATATCCATATCCACGTACCTGAGGGAGCGATTCCCAAGGACGGGCCGTCAGCAGGTATAACCATTGCAACAGCTATGATATCAGCACTTACAGGCATACCTGCAAGAAAAAGCCTGGCAATGACAGGAGAAATCACGCTACGAGGCAGGATTTTAGCGATAGGAGGACTGAAGGAAAAGGTTCTGGCTGCTCACAGAGCAGGTGTAGATACCATTCTTTTACCTTATGAAAACAAGAAAAACATTGAGGATATTCCCGAGAGTGTCAGGGAAGAAGTACGCTTAATACCCGTTACGCATATGAATGAAGTAATCAGGTATGCTCTTGTTAAAAAGCCGGAAGCAAAAAAAACAGTCCAGCCTCACAACAGTGTTATCTTAAATCATGCAGTTGAAGAAGCTGCTGTTTCTCTGGAGAATTAAGCAAAATAAATAATAACAGCTATGGTTTAAAGAAGGTTGCCTTGCTATCGCAAAGGCAACCTTCTTAATGTTTGCAGGACTTATATTAAGAAAATTGCCTTGCTGCCGCGGCGGCAACTTTCTTGATATTCGCAAGCTCATATTAAGAATAATGCGTAACAAAGATGTCATTCTGGGCCCCCTCGTGTCATTCTGAGCTTCATTCCTCGTGTCATTCTGAGCGAAGCGAAGAATCTTTCCATCCCGCTGTCATTCTGAATGGAGCGAAGCGAAATGAAGAATCTTATGCGTTGACGTTTAAGATCCTTCGCTGACGCTCAGGATGACA
>DUNT01000014.1 GCA_012839205.1 Clostridiaceae bacterium | reverse complement strand
TTCAATTCATCCGCTACATTTTGCTTTGTAAGATTACTGCTTTCTACCCACTTTATCCTGACTTTTGAGCCTGTATCATATCCTGCATGGTTTAAACTTTCAATTATTGATAAGTAGGCATCGGGGAGTTTTACGTACTTACCCACGATGGCTATAACAACTTCTCTTTGGCGCTTTCTGATCTTTTGAACCATATCTCTCCATTCACGCAGATCCGGGTCTTTTGTTCTAAGGTTTAATTCTCGACATACCACTTCATCAAGACCGCTTTCATTCAGCATAAGCGGAGCTTCGTAAAGGCATGGCACAGTAAGATTTTCTATAACACAATCCCGTTTCACATTACAAAAAAGGGAGATTTTTGCCTTAATAGTGTCATCCAGAGGTTCATCAGCGCGGGCAATAATAATATCAGGGGATATACCCATTGAACGGAGTTCCTTGACCGAATGCTGCGTAGGTTTTGATTTATGCTCGTTGGAACCTTTCAGGTACGGAACGAGTGTAACATGAATAAAAAGGCAGTTTTCACGGCCTTTAGCAAGAGAAATCTGTCTGATTGCTTCCAAAAATGGCTGGCTTTCAATATCACCGGTAGTACCGCCGATTTCTGTTATCAATACGTCGGCACCGCTTTTCTCAGCTCCGGCATAGATAAAACCAATTATTTCTCCCGTAATATGCGGAATCACCTGAACTGTTTCCCCCAAATATCCTCCCGAACGTTCACAATTCAGAACATACCAATAAACCTTGCCTGAAGTAAGGTTGGAAAACTCGGTTAAGTCTTCATCAATAAAACGTTCATAATGCCCCAGGTCAAGGTCGGTTTCTGCACCGTCATCAGTCACGAAAACTTCACCATGCTGGAATGGGCTCATAGTACCGGGATCCACATTAATATAGGGATCCAGTTTTTGTGATGCAACCTTTAAGCCCCTTTGCTTTAATAGCCTTCCCAGGCTTGCGGCTGTGATACCCTTTCCAATACCTGATACGACTCCCCCTGTTATAAATATAAATTTTGTCACATTGTTTCTCCCCTTTCTAAAAGATTCTCTTGCGTAATTTTATAGACTGGACACGTGTCACATTAAATTCATATGAAAGATCCTTCGACTCCGCTGCGCTCCGCTCAGGATGACTGTAAACGTAGCAGGTGCCATGAGTGATGTCAAAATATTGGAAGTGAGAGATGGGATGTGAGAAGTGAGATATTTGCTTATATTCTTTATACAATTTCTTACTTCCAACCTCGCACTTCGCACCTCTCACATCCCAATTGATGGATTCACTTAAGCGGCGCATTTGACTCACTCTACAGGCACCAATTGATAGCGCTGGAATCTCATTTACTTTCATATCTCAACTACTCCCTCAAATACCCTGGTGCAGCCCCCGGTCATATATACCGTTTCATTAGTATAATTGATGGTAAGCTCTCCGCCCAAAAGCAGAACATGAATATCTTCATCTTTGCTGCAATATCCGTTTAATACTGCCGCTACAGCCGCAGCACAGGCACCTGTTCCGCAGGCAAGGGTTTCACCGCTGCCCCGCTCCCATACCCGCATTTCTATGGTATTCTTATCAATTATCTTTACGAATTCCGTATTGACCCGCTCGGGAAATATTTGGTGGTTCTCAAATAAAGGGCCTATATCGGGGAGGTTTAAACCGGCTACATCATCGCAGAACACCACAGCATGGGGGTTTCCCATCGAAACACAAGTTATATGGTAGATATTATCTTTAATGTTCAACGGATAATTCACAATTTGCTCACCGGAAAGAGTGACAGGAATTTTTGAAGGCTCAAGCTCCGCTTTTCCCATATCCACTCTGACTGTTGAAACAAGCCCGTTTTCTGTATTTATTCCCAGAGTTTTAATCCCGCTTAAGGTTTCAATTGTAAGCTGGTTCTTTTTGGCCAGACCATTATCATAAATATACTTTCCAACGCATCTTATGGCATTGCCGCACATTTTCCCTTCGCTGCCGTCAATGTTGAACATTCTCATTTTTGCATCGGCAACATCACTTTTACATATCAAGACAATTCCATCGCCGCCTATTCCAAAATGGCGGTCTGACAAAGTGATGGATAGGCTTTCCGGACAGTTTATTTCACGTTCAAAACAGTTTATATATATATAGTCATTGCCACAGCCATGCATTTTTGTGAATTCAATTTTCATATATTCTCAATATCTCCTCGGCTACCTTTCTTCGTGTCTGTCTCATATCCATAGCCTGCTTCTCTATATACCTGTGAGCTTCAGGTTCCGTTATGGAAAGATGAGAAATCAAAATGCATTTCGCTCTGTCAATGATCTGTATATCTTCAATCTTCTGGATTAGTTTTCCATTCTGGCTTTTTATTGATTTAATTCTCTTATGTATTGCGAAAGCCAGCTTTAGAGCATTTCGAAAGAAATGCTTACCTATTGGTTTTGCTATGGTTATCACGCCAAATTCCTCAACTCTGTCCGATACTTCTTCAAACAATTCAGATTTTACAATTAAAATGACTTCGCTGGTTTGTTTTTCGGTAATCTCACGGGCAAGACAATCTCCAAATT
>DUNT01000013.1 GCA_012839205.1 Clostridiaceae bacterium | reverse complement strand
GACTCGTTTAATGCTGATGTGGAAAAACTGACCGTAGATACTGACTCAATCTCCGGCTGCTCGATCGGCGTATTGCAGAACGGCTCCTGGGTCTACCAGTCTAAAAAAATTGACGGGAGCACGACTTCCTTCGATGTGTTTGACAATGGGAAGTCATATGAAGTACGGATCAGCAAGGGTGGCATGAGCGTTTACCTGGATGGAGAAGCAGGCGAAACGGTCAAAGCTGATGTGAAACAACTGACCGTAGATACTGACCCGATCTCCGACTGCTCGATTGGCGTATTGCAGAACGGCTCTTGGGTCTACCAGTCTAAGAAAATTGACGGGAGCACGACTTCCTTCGATGTATTCGACAATGACAAGGAATATGAAGTACGGATCAGCAAGGGTGGTATGAGCATTTACCTGGATGGTGAAGCTGGTGAGGATCTGACTGTGCCCACCTATGCTCTCAAGGTTCCTGCAGGGTGGTCAAATGTAGGCCTGGTGCAAAACGGCTCCTGGGTTTATCAAAACATAACCAGCCCCAGTACAATATATGTATTTAATAACGGCCAGCCGGCTGAATTCCGTTACAAGGTCGGCGGAAATAGCTACACCGATACGTTCCTGCTTGATGGTAAATCGGGCACAGACTTAACCGTAGACTACACTGGTCTATATAATGCGCCTCATACATACCTATACGATGCGACCGGCCGACAAGTCGGGTATTCCGGGTCAACCAATCAAGCCGTGTTCAGAAATCTTCCCGCCGGCGATTACACTATTAAGCTGCACAAAAACGGCCTGATAAAAGAATATAACGTTTTTGTAAAATTCTCTGATTTCTCTGCGGGCAAAACGTTTGCCATACCTCTCGTTAATCTGACCGTAGAGCAGCCCGGCGGCGTCAACTACTATTGCAACATAAATGTGAGTCCCGTCAACGGTTTGGGAAACATCGCATATAGCCAATCGGGCGCGGAAATCGTTACGGGAATGAAACTGTTCCCCAACGAGTCGTACAGGATCAGCTTCAACAACGGAATGAACTTCACCGATACGTTCACAGTCGGCGAAACCGACTACACCTATACTGTACCGTATGAGATCGTAGGCTTTGATACGACCGGCATCCCCTATGGCTACGGCATGAGCCTGACGGTTACCAATACCTCAAACGGCGCTACTGCGCAATATAAGCAGTTTACGCCCAACTCGCAGGTTGACACAGCTTTGATTATAGGCAATACTTACAATGCGACGCTTCGCGCCGGCAGTATGACGCTGTATTCCGGCACATTCACTGTGGATGGCCCCAAAGCCGGTACGGCTGATATTTATTCAATAACACTTACTAATCCGGTAAACAACAAAACGTCCGTCATCAGCGGCAATCCCCCGGTGATAAAGTTCGGCAACGGACTGTTTATCAACACGGGTATAGCAGATTGCAAAGTCGGTATCATATACAAAGGCTCGTGGTATTATACGTCGCGGGTAATTAACGGGACTTTTGCCTACTTCCCGGCGGATCCCGGCACATATGAAGTTCGCATCAGCAAAGGTGGCATGACATACACCACCAATCTCCAGACGGGAACGATGCTCAACGTTCCTGTCAAGAAGTTGACCGTAGATACAGGCGCAGTCTCTGACTGCACGATAGGCGTGGTCCAGAACGGCTCTTGGGTCTACCAGTCTAAGAAAATTGACGGGAGCACGACTTCTTTCGATGTGTTTGACAATGGCAAACCATATGAAGTACGGATCAGCAAGGGTGGCATGAGCATTTACCTGGATGGAGAAGCGGGCGACACGGTCAAACCTGATGTGAAACAACTGACCGTAGATACGGGCGCAGTCTCTGACTGCACGATAGGCGTAGTCCAGAATGGCTCCTGGGTCTACCAGTCTAAGAAAATTGACGGGAGCACGACTTCCTTTGATGTGTTTGCCAATGACAAGCCATATGAAGTACGGATCAGCAAGGGCGGCATGAGCATTATCAAAAAGGCAACCGATTCCGTAACGGTTGAAACATATGCTATCAATATTCCCGAAGGATTGAAGAATGTCGGTCTGGTCCAGAACGGTTCCTGGGTATATACTAATATAACGAGTCCCAGTACCATTTATGTATTCAAAAACGATATGCCAGCAGAATTTCGTTATACTTCAGACGGAGTTTCAAAAAAAGTGAGCTTCACCATGGATGGAACGAGTCCAACATTCTAATCCTACCGCTGACACGAGTTAATCGTTTAACATATATATCGCCTCCGCTCGCGCTTTCTAGCGTGGCGGAGGTGATTTTGTGCGTTCTTATTGCATCAGCGAGAAAAATAGTGTGAAAGCAAAGACATCAAAAGGTAAAAGTGCGACTTTGGAGGGCATTATAAATTTTGTGTGATAGGTTGTGGATATGCAATGCAGATGACTATTGCGGAACAAATCATCTTACCATTTTATATTGAGAAAGATAAAAGAATTAGCAAAAAGGACTGAATTTGTTCGTAACCCGAATGATAATCAGCTTTGTCAAATCAATTAAAGATTTTATACAACGAAAAAGAATGAGTGTTCAGCCGATATACTTTAAGTTTTTATTTCTGCTGTTATTGCTGTTGTGCCGGATTCAGCTTTTGCTTTATACATAAGTTTGTCTACATGACTTAAGAGTTCATCAATATTTAAATCAGAGGTTGCCGGGTCGTAAAAATCATAGCCAATGCTTACACTAAGTTCCCAGGGATTAGTATTCATTGCATTAAATTGATTTATAGAATTAATGAATCTGTTAACGGCCGCTGTTACATCATCAATGCTGGTGGCTTGCATAACTACAATAAATTCATCTCCACCGTAACGGGAAATAAATTCTCCTGAACGGAAGGATGATCTTAAGATTTTTGAGTGAGCTATAAGAACCTCATCTCCTGCTGCGTGGCCCCAACTATCATTTATCCTTTTGAACTGGTTAATATCTATCATAATTATTCCGAATCTTTCGTTGCTGCGCCTGCCCTGCATATGGTTCTGAAGATATTCATTAAGTTCTCGCCTGTTATACAGATTGGTAAGGTAGTCAGTTCCAAGACGTTGTCTTTGTATGAATAAGTAAATTATAAATATTGCAAGAGTAGTGCCAACCCAGCTAATTGCAATACCATAAATAAAGATTGCCAATAAACTTGTAATAATTATGGGTATTACAAAAAACATCATCGCAATAAAATGACCTGTCCGGATTTTCTTTCTGTTATATATAATTATAACAACGGTTAACAAAAACAACGAAAAGTAAGTAAACATAGTATGATAAAAAAACGGACCCCGGTGATATATATTATTTTCGTCCAGGTAAAAAAGAAAATCCGTATAATAATTCATTATTATAAGAACCAGACTTAAAACTATCAGCGATTTAAAATGCCTGGAATATTTAAGCAACAAATCTTTATCTCTGAAAATGCTGAACAATGAGTAAAGAAACCAGATATATATCAGTACGGGTATTGCAACAAATACTGCAGATGAAAAGATATAGTTAAGAATATAGCTCAACTTACCGGGGGCTTTTTCCACAGACCAGGCAATGGCATCAGAAAGGCATAAAAATATATTGGTATAAACCAATGTCATAAAAAGACGTTCTTGCGGTAAATACCTGTTATGCTGTTTATTCTCATTTATTGCCGTAATGATGAGTAATATGGCTGAAAATAAGTTAATTATTACCTGTGGTGTCGTATCTATAACAATCACCCCCGAATATGTACAGAAGGTAATATATAGTAAAAATATTATAATTAATTTACAATAATATTACAAGGCTATTTCGCAATATAAATTGCAATATTTACAAAACGTGACATTTGTACAGTATATTAGGTTGTTTATGTCCGGATGCAATGGGGGTAAATATAATATAAATTTATAGTATAAGGGAAATATGTATATGACTTTGGGAAATAACTTTTTAAATAGTGCTGCTCATAATTCCATCTGGACTTATGAGGACCAGGAAGGATTTCTGTATTTCAGAAGATTTACACCTTCCCAGATGAAGGTATATTCAGATGATGTTATTTTCTGCCTGATGAGCAGATGTTCAACCGGCGTATACCTTCTCTTCCAAACAACAGGGAATAAGGTTTCGATGGTATGCAAGAAGACCTCTGTGCTGGAGGTTTTGCCAACTGTTCTTAAAGAGCTGGGGATTTCCAGACTTTTAGATATGGGAAAAGAGCTTAAAGACAATATTCAACAGTATGGGAAAGGCCGTATATACATTGAGGATTCCTTTGACGTGTTTGTTGATGGTGTTAAGGTGGCAGAACCAAAACCGAAATCTGGGAAGATAAGAATTTCCTTTAGAAATCCCAAGCATAAGCCTGTGACTGTTAAAATTTGCTTTCCCATATTTGCTGAAATAGGAATTAAAGAAATCCGCTGTAACGGTGAAATCAAGGCAGTTAATTCGGGCAAAGAAAAAATGTATTGCTTTGGGGATTCTATTACCCAAGGTTTTGTGGCAGGCTCTCCATCTGATTCATATACAGCAAGGCTGGCTGATGCGCTTAATCTTGATGCTCTTAATCAGGGAGTCGGAAGCCATTATTTTATGGAGGAATCCTTGGTGGGGCTCGAAACCCTGCCTAAACCCAAATTAATTACTGTGGCATATGGCACAAATGACTGGACAACAATACCTGATATTGAAACTATTCGTAATAATGTCCGTCGATATTTCAATAGATTATACGATTTGTTTTCTGATGTACCTGTTCTTGTCATTACACCGATATGGCGGGGAGACATGGATGTGCCACAGCCATGCGGTTCTTTTAAAGATGTAATAAAGGTTATAGAAGAGGAAACATCCGGGTATGAAAACATTATTATAATAGACGGGCTAGAAATTTCGTCACATAAGTCAGAAGACTATGCAGACGGATTTTTGCACCCTAATAAAAAAGGCTTTGCAATTATGGCAGAAAGGATAGTCAAAAGTGTGTCAAAAGAACCGTCCCCTTGACATTTTAGCATTGTTATTTTATTGACAATTTCTCCGGCGTTTAATATAATCTAAGTATAAAGCAATATTTTGGCTCCTGACGCATTTGGGTTAGTCCCGGATGGAAAGGTGACGGATTGATAGAAACAAGTGTTTCCGTGCCTTTCGGCACGGATTTTTTTATCGAAAGGAGGGCGGTGAGTATGGAAAACAGGATATCTGTAATAAGTATTATCATCGAAGATACTAAAATATCTGGCAGGGTTAATGAATTACTGCATGATTTCGGCAAGTATATTGTCGGAAGAATGGGTATACCTTACAAAGAATGCGGAGTTTCTATTATCTGCGTAGTTTTGGACGCACCAGGGGACATAACCAGCTCTCTTTCCGGGAAACTTGGGATGCTAAAAGGAGTCAGCACAAAAACCGTTGTATCAAAATATAGAGTTGAGAAAGAAGGGTAATTATGAAGAAAAATAATATATTTAGAATGCTTGTATCCGTTCTGATGGTAACAGTACTGTTTACATTGTTTATAACTGGTTGCGGTAATTCAAATACACCAGGTCCCTCAGGCTCACAGAATCCTCCCGATGCTACGTCATCGGCAACTTCAGAGCAGCCCTCTGATTCTCCGGCATCAGAAACACCTGCTCCGGCTTACGAGCCTGTTGATATTAATATCGGAGGAATGACAGGACCTACCTCTATGGGTATGATTAAGATAATGGAGTCTGCTGAAGCCGGTACAGCAAAGAATAATTATAATTTCACAATTGTCGGCTCAGCTGATGAAATTACACCAAAACTCATTAAGGGAGAATTGGATATAGCCGCTGTACCTGCCAATCTTGCTTCGGTTTTATACAACAATACAGATAAGAAGATTAAACTTCTTGCCGTCAATACCCTTGGTGTAGTGTATATTGTTGAAAAAGGGAATGAAATAGAGAACTTTACCGACCTTAAGGGCAAAACCATTTACGCCACCGGAAAGGGTTCAACGCCTGAATATACCTTAAGATATCTTCTTTCGGAGCATGGTATTGACCCGGACAAAGATGTTGATATTCAATGGAAAAGTGAGCCCAACGAGGTTGTAGCACTGTTTAAAAATAGCGAAAGTGGCATAGCCATGATGCCTCAACCGTTTGTAACAATTGCCCAGACACAGGTTGAGGGGCTGCGAATAGCTGTAAACCTTACAGAGGTATGGGAAGAATTAGATAACGGAAGCACCTTGATTACCGGTGTTGTAGTGGTAAGAAGTGATTTTGCCGAAAAACATCCTCAGCAGATCGCGGCATTTTTGGAAGAGTACAAAGAATCAACCCAATATGTAAATGCAAATATTTCCGAAGCAGCGCAGCTTATAGAAAAATTTAATATTTTTAAGGCTGCAGTAGCTGAAAAGGCCCTGCCATATTGTAATATTGCCTTTATGGAAGGTAAAGAAATGAAAGAAGCAGTTAAGGGATACCTTAGTGTTTTATTTGACCAGAATCCTAAATCCATAGGGGGACAACTGCCTGATGATGAGTTCTACTATATTAAATAGGAACAGGATAGAAAAATTAGCTTCCGCCGCTTTTGCCCTCATTGTATGGCAGATAAGTGCCATGCTGATTGGTGAAAGTCTGTTTATTGTTACCCCGATAGCTGTTGTAAAGAGACTTTTTAGTCTCTTTACAGAAGCTGATTTTTTCACCTCAATCGGGTATTCTTTTTTGCGTATTGTGGCAGGTTTTCTCATCGGTCTTATTGCAGGGAGTTTAATGGCTGCTGTTGCAGGGAAATTTCATCTTGCAGAGATTATGTTCAGGCCCTTTATAGCCACAATAAAGTCTGTGCCGGTGGCATCATTTATTATCCTGTGTCTAATCTGGCTCAGCATGGGAACCCTTTCATCCTTTATCAGCTTTCTTATGGTACTTCCCATAATATACAGTAATATACTTCAGGGTATTAAAAGTACTGACAAAAAGCTCCTTGAAATGGCAGAGGTTTTTAGAGTGGGTTTATTTCGAAGGATTGTGTTCATCTATCTGCCTCAGCTTAAACCATATCTCATATCGGCCTGTAGTGTGGCCATGGGGCTGGCCTGGAAGTCAGGTATCGCGGCGGAGGTTATTGGGGTTACCAATGGTTCCATAGGTGAAAAGCTATATGAGGCAAAAATATATTACACCACAGCAGATTTGTTTGCATGGACACTTATCATAGTGGTGTTGAGCATTGGCTTTGAGAAGCTGTTTCTGTATTTAATCAAAAAGTTCTATGCTGGATTGGAGAGATTATAATATGGATATTGTAATTTCTGAGATTTCAAAAAGCTATGGCGAGAAAATTGTCCTGGATGGCTTTAGTACCGTTATACCCAAAAATAAAATGACGTTTATAATGGGACCCTCAGGCTGCGGAAAAACCACGCTTATAAATATCCTCATGGGGTTGATTCAAAAAGATAAAGGAATCGTATCGGGAGTTCCTTCCCATAAAAGTGCTGTTTTTCAGGAAGACAGACTCTGCGAAAGTTTTAATGCAATATCAAATGTACGTTTAGTATGTGACAGTAAAGTAAAAACCGATGAGATTATCTTGCATCTAAAAAAAACAGGGCTCCAGGATAATATATTAAAACCTGTTAAAGAGTTAAGCGGCGGCATGAAAAGAAGAGTTGCCGTAGTCCGTGCTGTTCTGGCAAAAAGCGATATTATTCTTATGGATGAGCCGTTTAAAGGACTTGATGATAATACTAAGGAAAAAACAATGCAGTATGTGGCAGAAAATACTAAGAACAAAACAGTGATAATTGTAACTCACGATATTGATGAAGCCAGATCACTGGGGGGGAAAATAATTAATATGGGGTCTTTGGACTCTGTACCGTATAATAATTATGATCCATCTATTGACGGATGAGAACTGATGTTGTAAACTTAAACAAAACTGATTTAATATTGACAAAGGCAATGAAAAGAAGAGTAAGCAGTAATTCGCATCAAAGAGAGCCCCTGATGGTGGGATGGGGTATGACGAGTATTGTTGAACATGGTCTTGGAGCCGCGCACCGACTGCACTATGCATAGGCTGTGACGGGAGTGCCCGTAATAGCACAGGAGTATCGATTTTGTATCCGTACTCATTAAGGCCTAAGCTGCGAGGTTTAGGCAAAACAAGGTGGTACCACGAAGCAAGCGCTTACGTCCTTGATGATTTTCATCAGGGACTTTTTTAATATAACAAGAAAAGACAGAAAAGGAGCGGGGAAATGAGTACAATCCCTACCGTAGAAATTAAAAATCTTAATAAAACCTTTGGAACCGGGGATGATGCCGTGGTGGCTCTTGACGATATAAATCTGTCAATACATCAAGGTGAGATTTTCGGCATAATAGGTTTGTCAGGGGCGGGGAAAAGCACATTGGTAAGGTGCATTAATCTTTTGGAAAGGCCCACAACCGGCAGCATAATATTTGAGGGTGTTGACATTACTTCCTATTCAGATAATCAGCTTAGGAGTGTTCGCCAATCCATTGGCATGATATTCCAGGGGTTTAATCTCTTAATGCAGAGAAATGCCCTTGATAATGTTTGTTTTCCTCTTGAACTTGTGGGAATGCCCCGGAAGGAAGCAAAGGAAAGAGCTCGGGAGTTGCTTAAAACAGTGGGACTTTCAGATAAGGAAAAAGCATATCCCGCACAATTATCAGGGGGACAAAAACAGAGGGTGGCAATAGCAAGAGCCCTTGCCACCAAACCGAAAGTATTATTGTGTGACGAGGCTACCAGCGCATTGGATCCAACTACAACACAATCCATATTGGCTCTTTTAAAAGAATTGAATAAAAAATTAGGCCTCACCATAATAATCATTACTCATGAAATGAAGGTTATTGAGCAGATATGCAATCGTGTTGCAATTATTGACAACAGTCGTATAGAGGAAATCGGAACGGTAGATGAGGTATTCCGTCACCCCAAAACATTAGCAGCCAAGAAGCTGATATTCCCGAAAGGGGAGTATGTTGAGAAAATATCCGGTGACGGAAAATACCTGCGTTTAGTTTTTGAAGGGAGCTCTGCCGACAGACCTATAATCGCAAATATGGTTTTAAAATGCGGTGCGCCTGTAAGCATAGTTTTTGCCAATACCAAGAATATTGACGGGCAAATCTTCGGACATATGATTATAAAATTGCCTGATGATGCAGAAGTTTTCCGAAAGATAACAACCTACCTTGATATTGAGAATATTACTTACTCGGAGGAAAAGGATTATGTTTAGTGAAGGCATGTTGTTACTGGTGGGTCAAGGCCTGCTGGAAACTTTGTATATGACTATAGTTTCAACTGTTATGGCATATGTTATAGGATTGCCTGTCGGGATGCTTCTGGCAGTCACTGATAAGGAAGGAATAAGGCCATCACCGGCCATTAACAGAATAGTGGGAGGAATAGTGAATGTTTTACGTTCAGTGCCTTTTATTATTCTGTTGGTAGCTGTAATGCCAGTTACAAGATTAATTGCCGGAACATCCATCGGCTCTACAGCCACTGTTGTTCCGCTGGTTATAGCTGCTGCACCTTTCGTTGCCCGTTTGGTGGAGAGCTCAGTAAAGGAGGTAGATCGGGGCGTTATTGAAGCGTCCCTGTCAATGGGAGCATCAACTATGGAGGTAGTCTGCAAAGTATTGCTGCCGGAGGCAAAGCCATCATTGATAGTAGGTGCGGCTATAGCTACAACTACTATCCTGGGTTATTCAGCAATGTCTGGCTTTGTAGGCGGTGGTGGTCTTGGAAATATTGCGATAAACTACGGGTACTATCGTTCTCAGACCGATATAATGCTTGTAATGGTAATTATACTGGTTTTAATAGTACAGATTTTCCAGGAGATAGGGAATGCCATATCAACTAAATGTGATAAACGCATCAGATGACATCCAATGTATTAACTGCAGCGGAATTGAAGATTTTGGATGGAGTTCTGATAAAAAGAATTTGCCTGATTAAGATAAGGAACTAATAGACTCCACTTTAGGAGTGGGGACATTATAAAAACTTGTTAAAAAGGAGAGATATCATGAAAAAAATAGTAAAATTAACTTTGACTTTGACACTAATACTCACATTATTTGCAGGTTGCGGTGCTAACAAAAAAGAGTCAACCATAAAGGTTGGTGCCAGTGTAACACCTCATGCCGAAATACTTAATGTTGCAAAAGAGATACTCGCTGAGAAAGGCATAACTCTTGAAGTTGTTGAGTTTACAGATTATGTTCAGCCTAATACCAATGTTGAAAGCGGCGATTTGGATGCGAATTATTTTCAGCACGTTCAATACCTGGAGCAGTTCAATAACGATAACGGAACACATATCGTTTCGGTAGCCGCTATTCATTATGAGCCATTCGGTATATTCCCGGGAAAAACATCTTCTATCGATGAATTAAAGGATGGAGCCGTAATTTCAGTTCCCAACGATGGAACAAATGAAGCACGTGCGTTGATGCTTTTAGAGGCGCAGGGTCTGATTAAACTAAAGGATACAGCCGATTTTACCGCTACTATACTGGACATTGCCGAGAACCCTAAAAATCTTGTTATCAAAGAGATTGAAGCGGCACAGTTAACATTATCCTTGCAGGATGTAGACATGGCAGTTATTAACGGCAATTACGCCATCCAGGCAGGTCTTAATGCCACAACTGATGCTCTGGCAATCGAAGACAAGGATTCCGATGTTATAAAGAATAACTACACAAATATTCTCTGCGTCAAGGAAGGAAATGAGAACAATCCAGCTATCCAGGAGCTTGTAAAGGCTCTTAAGAGTGAAAAAGTCAAGAACTTCATGCTGGAAAAATACAATGGTGCAGTTGTGCCAATGTTCTGATTTACATAATACAAAAGGGACCGGGTTATCAGAACCCGGTCCCTTTTTAATACTTATGCTTGTCAATCTAAACTTAATAAACTATCTTTGTATCTTCGCTTCCTGTTCGATTTGGAGCTGTTTCAGCTCATTGCTGACCCTGATCCCCATGGGAAGTGCCATAATAAATGTTGCCAGGTCAGCTATTGGCTGGCTTAACTGAACACCTGCCAAGCCCAGGAAAGATGGTAAAATGAGTATAAGGGGAAGAAAGAACAAGCCTTGCCGGGCAAGAGATAATATGGACGCCTCCTTTGATTTTCCTATTGTTTGCACAAGCATATTATTGATTATTATCCAGGATGAAAGAGGAAAAGTAATGCATTGATATCGCATGGCTGTTGAGCCGATTGCAATAACCAGGGGATCATCTCTTCTGAAAAGAGTAATAATCTGAGGAGCAAATATAAAGCCTATTGTTGAGATTATTGTAAGTCCAACAGCAGAAACCCTGATACAGAACCAGAAGGCTTCAACTACGCGATTATAGAGTTTTGCCCCATAGTTATATCCGCTGACGGGCTGGAACCCCTGTCCAAAGCCTAATAAAGCCGCAACCGCGAGATGGAAAATACGTGCTATAATGGACATAGCAGCAATTGCAGCATCTCCAAAAGGTCCTGCGGTTTGGTTAAGAACAATGCCGGCTATACTTGCCAGACTCTGCCGGTAAAATGACGGCATGCCAATTCTTAGTATTTCCTTGTAGATTTCCAATTTCGGTGTAAAATTTGCAAAACTAATTTTAAGGTTTCCTCCCTTACCGGAGGCAATAAATAAAATACAAAAGCTTATAAACTGACTTATACTGGTTGCTAATGCGGCACCGCCAGTGCCCATGTTAAGATGGAAAATAAAAATGGGGTCGAGAATAATATTGAGAATACCGCCAAAACCGATACCGAACATTGAGTATAAGGCACTGCCCTGAAAACGAAGGATGTTATTAAGAACATAAGAGGACATCATAAAGGGAATTCCCAGTAATATGAAGCGGGTATAGTCGATAGCATAGGGAAGGATAGTAGGGGTTGCCCCTAATAAACGTACCAATGGTTTAAGGAATATCATCCCCAGAATGGAGAAAATAACACCCATTGCAAACGTGGTAAAAAAACCTGTAGCTACAACTTTAGCTGCTTTATCGGATTCTTTTTGCCCCAAAAACTGCGCCATGTAGTTCCCGGTGCCCATACCCATAGTAAAGCCAATGGCCTGAACTATTGCCATCAGCGAAAAAGAAATGCCTACTGCTGCAGATGCACTTGTATTAATTTGGCTAACAAAATAAGTGTCAGCCATATTGTATATAGCGGTTATTATCATAGCGATCATGCTGGGAATTGCAAGATTAATCACTAGTTTGGGAATGGGGGTTTGTGTCATTTTAATGTATTTTGCGTCTAAATTATTCATTCTTACCTCATGTCCATGTTCTGATTGTATATTAAATGTTCTGTAATAAACATTGTACTATAACGGGGATAAAAAATTCTACTGTTTTACCGTATCCGCTTTCTGGTAATGGGTAATTAAGAATGGTAAACACAAATGCCATGCATCACTAAATTCACGTTTTTGCAGGACTTGTATTAATACGGCTCATATGATATTATACAGTAGATTTCTGGGAGTAGTTTGCGTTTTTTAGCGTGGCAAGCCAACATACCGACTTAAAAAGTCTGGTTTGCCTTAATGAATGAGACTCATGTATGGCAATAGCTGTACCTGTGTCAAAAGAGGCTAATCATCAGGTGCGGTTGACGCCTGATTTTTTATACTAAAGGGAGAATATTAATGACCATTCTGGAATTATTTATTGTTGCTGTCGGCCTTTCAATGGACGCATTTGCAGTTTCTGTGTGTAAGGGACTGGCAATGAAGGATTCTTCATTCAATAAAGCTGTCAGAGTAGGACTGTGGTTTGGCGGTTTCCAGGCATTAATGCCGCTTTTGGGTTTCTTTTTGGGTTCAAGATTTGAATCATCAATTTGTGCTTTTGATCATTGGATCGCCTTTGTACTGCTTGCTTTAATCGGTATTAATATGATACGAGAATCACTTAAAAAGGGTGACGAATGCGATGTCAACAGCGGATCACTTAAGTTTAAGGACATGTTCCCCATGGCTGTTGCCACAAGTATTGATGCGTTGGCAGTAGGGATTACTTTGGCGGTTCTTAAAGTTAACATTTTGCCTGCTGTAGGCTTTATTGGTATTACCACATTTACACTGTCTATTTTAGGGGTAAAGGCAGGCTGTATATTCGGAACAAAGTATAAGTCAAAGGCTGAGTTGACAGGAGGAATAATTCTTGTTCTTATTGGACTGAAGATTCTGCTGGAACATCTGGGCTTATTGGGGTGAATATTTTTCCGGCAGCAAATTTCTGCAAATGACTCTATAAGCAGGTTTATATGCATCCCGGTAAATCTTGCTATGTGAAACCGGAGGGCAACCAAGTTTTACATAATCCTCAAGATAGGCTTGTAATAAAAACTTATCAAATGCATATATACCTTCCTGGGTTAAATTTTTTAATAGATTCAGTTTTTTGAGGAAGGTTTCTTTCGTGCCCCGTATCATGGTTGATGAATCTACAAAGATATCGTTCAGCTTTTTAGCAGTTAAGCCATTAGCGTCCATAGCAGCCAAGTTAACCCTTACTATTCCGTTACCTATATTCTCAGCTAAAGGTATGTCACCACTTTGAATTACAGTTTGGTATTCTTCCTGAAGGCGGTTCAAACTTACTTTTTTATCGACAATAAGATGGCCGCCGCCAAACTCATTCTGATAAATGAGTTTGACAGCGTCTACAGGTTCCATCAAAGGATATTTTTTTGCATGTTGGATTAATATTTTCACTAAATCACTCATTGAACATCAGCCTGGCTTTCTTTAATGCCATAATAATAACTGGTATAAGTACAATATGAAGGATGATGCCCGGGACAGCATTTATAAAAGCACCGGCCAAAAAAGCAGGTAAACCGAATTGTATATCTGCTGCGAATAAAGCAATAACGAACATTGCAATTCCCCATACAACTCTTCCGACAAGCATTGAAAGCACCAGGGAGACATAAATATATGGTGTTTTCTTAGGAAGTAATTTATAGAGCAGGCCGGAAGCCAGGCCGTATGCAGCCAGCTCAAATGCCATGGCTGTTCCTGTAGGAAAGATGGGGGGCATTCCGTCTATTGAACTGAGTAAAGGTGCTATAAACCCTACAATAAGCCCATAAGGCCCCCCGCATATAAAGCCGCATATAAGTACCGGGATATGCATTGGACTCAGCGCTCTACCAATATCAGGAATTTGTCCAATGAGATATGGAAGTAAAAATGCCAATGCAAGAGACATGCCGGCAAAGGTAATTTTCTTTGTTGTTGATGTCATAAAACTCTCTCCTTTAATAAATAAAAGGTATCAGCCATCTTCTGATGACTAATACCTTCATGGTACAAATTTAGATGTATTTATTGTCAAAACCAAAATTTATTTCCGGCTTCATGCCGGACATTTAATAAAATATAGCATATTGCGCATTATAAATCAAACCGTAATAATAATTATTCCTTTTATTCATTTGTTATGCCAGTTTATTTCGGGAGCTTAAATTTTATGGTCAAGACGGCAATCTGTTACTGATTTGAGGAAAGAAACTCTGTAAGCTTGTTTATTGTGTCGCTGATTAAAGCTGACATTGAAAGATCCGGAACACCGACAATAATGTTATCGCATTTATTGGCAGGGATGAGTATTCTAAGTGCATTGCTCTGGCTTATTGCTGTTGCCATTTTAGGGGTAATTTCCCCCATGAGCGAATCGGCGATGACTATACCTATAGGGCCAATAATAATATCAGCCTTTCTGCAGGCTACTATCACCGGATTCTCTCCTGTTGCAGCATAGTCTGCACCGCCCTTAAGCATTGTGGAGGTGGCAATACCATTGGTTCCTATGGCAGTTACCTCAATGTTTTTAATACGGGCTTTAATAGCCTCAATAAGCTGTTTCCCAAGTTTACCGCCTTGTCCATCTATAACTAAAATCTTCTTAATATTATGTAGGCTCATAACTCCTCCTGGTCTGTTTCTTTACATAAGGCTATCAAATAATTTTCGGAACAAATCAATAATACCATATGTAAAGAATTCTTTGATATAATATAAAAAAACAAAGGACATATTTTTCTGAAAGGGAGCGGAACATGGCCACAATATTGTTGGTGGAAGATGATGAAAGTATAGTAAACAATCTTACTGAATACCTCCAGAGTGAGGGCTTTGAAATCGACTCAGCAACCGGTCAAAGCCAGGCTGTCAGTAAAATAGAGAACAATAAATATGATTTGCTTTTAGTGGATATCTCTTTAAAGGACGGTAATGGTTTTGCTGTATGTGCCGCTGCCAGAGCAATAAGTGAGACTCCGGTAATATTTCTTACTGCATCATCAGATGAGTACAGTGTTATAACAGGCCTGGATATGGGAGCCGATGATTACATAAGCAAGCCCTTTCGCCCCAGAGAGCTTTTGTCACGTATAAGGAGCGTTCTAAGACGCAGCAATAAATCCAATACTGTAATTGAACATAATTCTGTCAGGGTGGATACTGCTAAGGGGATAGTAATTAAAAATGGTGAGGAAATATTTCTTTCTGCCCTTGAATATAGACTGCTTCTGGTCTTCTTAAATAATAAAGGGGTTGTAATGTCGAGAAACAGACTCCTTGAGGAGATCTATGATATTGCCGGAGAGTATGTGAACGATAATACTCTTACTGTTTATATAAAAAGACTCAGAGATAAAATCGAGGATGACCCTCAAAATCCGACATTTATTAAAACTGTTCGAGGTCTGGGGTATAAGGTCGGTGATTAAATGAGGTTTTTTAGAAATCCTGAGATTCAAAAAAGTTTAATATTATATATTCTTTTGATTCTTCTTCTGACCATTACAGGTTTCTTATACGGAAATCACTACGGATTCATAATATTAATGGTATCTACGCTGTTTACTGTTTTGCATTTTTGGATTACTTTCAGACGGTATAAAAAACTGGCCGAATTGGGAAATGATATTGATAAGATTCTTCACGGCAATGATTCAATTGACCTGGGGGAATATGCCGAAGGAGAGCTGTCTTTTTTACAAAGTGAGATATTAAAGCTGACCGTACAGCTTAGAGAACAGGCCTGGTCCTTGAAAAAGGATAAAGAATATTTGTCAGATTCCATTGCCGATATATCACATCAGATAAGGACACCTCTGACATCAATAAATATTATTCTATCCCTCATTTCAAAGCCTGATTTACCCGAGGAAAGGAAGAAAGCTCTGTTTAATGAGCTGGAAACTCTTCTCAGACGAATAGACTGGTTAATCACAACTCTATTAAAGATCTCTAAGCTGGACACCGGAACAGTTAAGTTTAAAAAGGAAAAAATAATGGTATCCCAGCTGATTAGTCTCGCTGTTGCCCCTATTGCCATTTCACTGGAACTAAGAGAGCAGGAGATTAACACAAAGATAAAAGGAAATGAATCATTTATTGGAGATTTATCATGGACTATCGAAGCCATTGAAAATATATTAAAGAATTGTATGGAGCATACTCAAAGAGGAGGGAGTATCAAAATTACCGCTTTTGAAAATCCTCTTTTCACCGAGATTATCATAAAAGATAATGGTCCAGGAATTGAAAAAGAGGACCTGCCCCATCTGTTTGAACGATTCTATAAGGGGAAAAACTCCAATGTTCAGAGCTTTGGTATAGGTCTTGCCCTGGCCCGGGCCATAATTGCAAGTCAGAATGGTACTATAAAAGCAGAAAATGCTCCGGAGGGCGGAGCTAAATTCACAATCCGGTTTTATAAATAGTGTCAAAAGAACCGTCCCCCTGACAAACTTGTCCCCCTGACAAACTTTAATAGTGACGCTTTAGTTATATTCAAGTCACTTTTGTGTCATATTGAACCTATATAATTATCCTAAACAGTCCATTATAATTTGGAGGAAAAGAAAGATGGAATTATTAAAGATTGAGAATCTTTCAAAACATTATGGCAGTGATGCCAATATGGTGAGGGCATTGGACGATGTCTACTTTTCGGTTAAAAAAGGTGAGTTTTTAGCAATAATGGGCCCTTCCGGTTCAGGGAAATCTACTTTATTACACATAATAGGAGGGGTTGATAAACCCACAAGCGGAAAGGTTTACATGAACGGGCAGGATGTCTACGCTCAGGACGATGAACAGCTTGCAATTTTCAGGCGCAGGCAGGTAGGCCTGATTTATCAATTCTATAATCTGATTCCTGTTTTGGACGTAATAGAAAATATTACTCTGCCAGTTCTGCTTGATGGCAGAAAGGTCAATGAGGAAAGATTAAATGAGTTACTTACAATCCTGGACTTAAAGGGACGAGAAAAGCATCTGCCAAATCAGCTTTCAGGAGGACAACAGCAGCGTGTTTCGATAGGAAGGGCTTTAATGAATGCTCCGGCTGTTGTTCTTGCAGATGAGCCCACCGGCAATCTTGATTCAAAAAACTCACAGGAAATTGTGGAATTATTAAAACTTTCCAACCAAAAATTTGGGCAGACTTTGATAATAATCACCCACGATGAAAACATAGCACTTCAGGCTGACAGAATTATGGCTCTGGAGGATGGAAGAATCATCCGTGATGAGGTGATTAGAAAATGAATATTATAAACAAATTCACTCTAAAAACTCTAGGTAAGAATAAGGTTCGTACCTTAGTTACCATAATCGGTATTATTCTCTCAGTATCAATGATAACTGCTGTAACGACCGGGATATCCAGCCTTCAGAATTTTTTGGTCAACATGGAAATTGAAGAGTCGGGGGATTGGTATGGTGCTGCTTTCAGCATTTCAAAGCAAAAACTGCAAGAGGTCAAAAACAGGCAGGAGGTTAGCCAATTAACCAGTCTTCAGAATATCGGATACTCTTTTTTAGAAGATTCAGAAAACGAATATAAGCCTTACCTTTTTATTGGAGGAATGGATGCTGCGTTTGCACAAATAATGCCAGTGGATTTAATTGAGGGAAGGCTTCCGGATAATTCATCTGAAATAATTTTGCCTGAGCATTTAAAGTATAACGGAGGAGTGGACTTCTCCATAGGTGATACCATAAAACTGAAAATAGGTGTCAGGATACTGGAGGGTTCTTCATTAAATCAGTTGAATCCTTTCGTTCATTCGGACAGTGGTATGACTGAAGAGCTTGTGATAAAAGATGAACGCACTTATAAAGTGGTAGGCTTCTACAAAAGGCCAGGTTTTGAAAGCTATTCGGCTCCCGGATTCACAGCTCTTACAATGGCTGATAATACAGATTCATACAGTTTTGATGTATATCTTAAGGTCAGAAAGGCTAAGGAAATCCACTCTTTCATGGAAAAAACCTTTCCCGACAACGGATATACTGTTCATCACAGCCTGCTTCGCTATATCGGCGGTTCCAATGATCGAAGCTATAACTCTGTACTGTATAGTCTTGCGGCAGTGCTAATAGGCCTGATTATATTTGGCTCCATATCCTTAATATACAATGCGTTTTCCATATCTGTCAGCGAGAGAACAAAGCAGTTTGGTCTCTTATCATCCATTGGCGCCACCAGAAGGCAGATGAAAAAAAGCGTACTCTTTGAAGCTTTTTTCTTAAGTCTAATAGGTATCCCTTTAGGTTTGTTGGCAGGCATATTCGGGCTTGGTGTTACATTTCATTTTGTTGATGATATATTTGCTTCAATGCTGGGAGATGGTATAGATACCTCATTAAGTATGTATGTTTCGTGGGAGGCTGCTGTTGCTGCTATGGTAATAGGATTCATTACCGTTATGATTTCTGCTTATATCCCTGCCCGCCGTGCCTTTAAAGTATCGGCCATTGATGCTATACGAATGTCAAGGGATATAAATATTAAGGCCAGGAAACTTAGAACCTCCAGGCTGTTGTATAAACTCTTCGGTGTGGAAGGGGTGATCGCAAAAAAGAATTTCAAAAGGAGCAAAAAAAGATACAGAGCAACTGTAATATCTCTGTTTTTGAGCATCGTTCTCTTTATCTCGGCCTCCAGCTTTTCGGCATATCTTACTAAAAGTGTTTCGGCTGTGGTGGATGAAGCCGATTATGATATCCGTTATTATTACAATACCGATAATAATGAAACTTCAGTTGAGGATGTATTTAATACGCTAAAAAATATAGACGGCGTAACCCAAAGCAGTTATTCTTTTATATACACTCCATATTACAGCAAAATTTCTACATCGAATCTAAGCCAGGAATATAAAGATTATGCCCTTAAGAATTTTGAGCAGGACGTAACACAAACAGATTATGAGCATTTTTCCATTGAACACCTGTTCATTGATGACGAAGCATATATGGAATATTTAAAAGAAAATTCTTTAGATTATGAAATCTTTTTAAGCTCTCCGGAACCAGCAGGTATTTTAGTTGATTATTCTAAAATATACAATGGCAACGAGGGCAGGTATTACACCATTAACCAGATGGACAGGAGTAAAAAAACGTTAGGTGTTATGTTTGTCGACCCAATAGAGGGTTATTATTTGCGGGATGTGGCAGAAAATGAGAACAATGAGCTTATTTATGAATATCGAAATACAGATGATGAAGAAGACGTTATTTTTAAATCTCAGGAGGAAGCAGAAAGGCACGTAAATATAGAAATTGGTGCATATTTATCAAACTTGCCCATGGGCGCAGATGTCAGCTGGAGAGGACAAATAAAACTGGTTTATCCCTATAGCGCCTCAAGAACCGTATTGGGCGAAAACTATACAGAAAGCCCTATATTCATGTATTTTAAGACAGATGACCACAAAGCGGTATTTGAAAAGATGTATAAAGCACTTGACGAAAGAGGTTTCACAACTGCTGGACTCTTAGATTTCGCTGATATGAACGAATCAGAAAGAGCATTAATCACGATTATAAACATTTTTTCCTATGGCTTCATTGTGTTGATTTCCCTTATAGCGGCGGCTAACGTATTTAACACTATTTCAACCAATATAGCGCTTCGTCGTCGTGAATTTGCAATGCTAAAATCTATAGGTATGACCCAAAAGATGTTTAACAGAATGATGAATTACGAATGCCTGCTTTATGGCATAAAAGGGCTGGCCTACGGCATCCCTGTGTCAGTAGGTGTAACCTGGCTGATATACAGGAGTATAATGAATGGACTTGAAACAGAGTTTTTCATTCCGTGGTACAGTCTGGTTATTGCTGTAGGAAGCGTATTTGCAGTTGTGTTTGCCACAATGATTTATTCAATGCAAAAAATTAAAAAGGATAACCCAATAGACGCATTGAAGGATGAGAATTTGTGATACAATGGTGTCATTCTGAGGGTCGCTTAGCAACAATTATTGTTTTCCTGAGCGGAACGCAGCACCCCCCAACAGTCATCCTGAGCGGAGCGCAGCGTAGTCGAAGGATCTTACTACGTCAACACAAAAGATTCTTCGCTGGCGCTCAGAATGACAGGGAGGGTATCATCCTGGGAGTCGCGCATGCGGAGTCGAAGGATCTTACTACGTCAACACAAAAGATTCTTCGCTGGCGCTCAGAATGACAGGGAGGGTATCATCCTGAGGGTTGCGAAGCGAAGTCAACGGACCATTGTGCTAACATAAAAAGGTGCCGTGAGTGATGTCAACTGGTGTAAGCGGAGCATGGATTGCGTAGCTACGCGACTTGATTCCCGGATGGATTCACGGAGCGGCGCAGTTGACACACTCTACAGGCACCTGTAGCAAACACATAATAAATAAGATTCTTCGATTACGCTCAGAATGACAGTGGGAGCAAGATTCTCTGATGACGCTCAAATCGACATTGGAATTAATGGCCATTTGATTCACCCTACAGGCACCTCGCTGTAAACATAAAAGATGAAGGAGAGCAGGATTAATATAAATGCTGAATAAATGGAATCCGGATATTATACTGAATAGAATCGAAACCCTGCTAAAGGATAAACACTCTGTAAAAATAGCCATTGACGGAAATAGCGGAGCCGGAAAAACCACTCTGGCAAAATATATAGAAGAACATTTTGATTGTAATGTATTTCATATGGATGACTTCTTTCTGCCATTGGAGCTGAAAACCGAGGAAAGGCTTAAAGAAGTCGGCGGCAATGTGGATTATGTAAGATTCAGACATGAGGTTGCTGATCGCCTTATAGAAGGCGGCAATTTTGAGTACCGGGTATATAACTGTCGTACATTAAGCTTTGACAGAACCATTTTCGTCAAAGAAAAAAGACTTAACATTGTGGAAGGTGTTTACAGTATGCACCCCACCCTTATTGATATTTACGATTATAAAATTTTCCTTAGTATTGACCATGATAAGCAGCTTGAAAGGATAATTAAAAGGTCAGGAGCAGCTCTTGCCAATAAGTTTAAAGAAATATGGATACCAATGGAGAACAGATATTTCAGTGAAATGAAAATAAAAGAGAATAGTGATTTGGTATTCTGATTATGCCTGTTTTCATTCTAAGCGTCAGAGAAGAATCTCTATAAAAGGTGCTTTTAGAGTGAGTCAACTGCGCGCTTAAGTGAATCCATCCAGGATTCAAGTCGCGTAGCTACATAATCCATGCTCCGCTGATGCCAGTTGACATCACTCACGCACTTTTTAATCATGATATAATTAAATAAAAATATAAAAAAGTAAATATCGGAGAAACCTATGAGCTTACGTATAGTATATGGTCGTGCCGGAAGCGGCAAGTCACATTTTATTTTAAATGAAATTAAATCACGGATAGAGGAGAATTCGGACAGGACACTGATTCTTCTTGTGCCGGAACAGTTTTCTTTCCAGGCTGAAAAAAACCTTGTTTCAGTCACCAAATCCGGCGGCATTCTTAAAACTGAGGTTCTGAGCTTTCAAAGAATGGCATACAGAGTATTTAATGAGACGGGGGGAATTACGTACCCCCATATTCATCCTGCCGGAAAGTCAATGATAATATATCAAATTCTTAATAAAATAAGCGACAGTTTCAGGGTTTTTGCCGGAACCTGTCAACAGGAAGGCTTTGTAGATACAATCTCCACCCTGATTACGGAGCTTAAAAGGTACAATGTAACCCCTAAAATGCTGGGAGATGCTATTGATGCACTTGACACCGATAATCCTTTAAGGGAGAAACTTGCCGAGATTAATCTTATATATAGTGAATTTGAATTCCTTATTACAAAAAGGTATAGAGACCCGGACGATGACCTTACCCTGGCTGCAAGAAAAATTGCCGACTCAACCCTGTATGATGATGCTGAAATATGGATTGACGGATTTATAAGCTTTACTCCACAGGAATATAAAATAATCGGTGAACTTTTGAAAAAGGCTTGCCGTGTTACCATCAGCTTATGCACTGACACCCTTGAAAATGGCGCAGCGTCTGAAGCCGATGTATTCGCACCCGTCAGGAATGTATATAGAAAGCTGAAAAAATTGGCCAGAGACAACAGTGTTGTAATTGAAAGTCCGGTTTTATTCGGGGAATCTATGAGGTTTAAAAGAAGCGCAGAATTGGAACATCTGGAAAAGAACTTCTATGCATTTCCGTACGAAACTCTTGACAAAGAGATGGAAGATATATCCCTTTTTGCTGCCAACAATATTTTTTCCGAAATAGAAGCAGCAGCCTGTGATATTATCCGGCTTTGCAGAGATCACAGTATGCGTTTTCGTGATATAGCAGTTATTGCAGGGAATCTTCCGGCCTATGAAAAACTGATTGAACTGATATTTTCGGATTATGAGATTCCATACTTTATTGACAGAAAGGTGGAAATAAATAATCATCCATTAGTCCGACTTCTGATGTCAATGATGGACATTTTTCTTGACAACTGGTCCTATGAGGCAGTTTTTCGTTATCTTAAAACGGGATTGACAGGTTTAGACCAAAATAGCATTGACCGATTGGAGAATTATGTTCTGGCATGCGGAATCCGGGGCAGTTACTGGACAAGGGAAAAACCGTGGGATATGAGTCCTGAACTTATACCCGAAGACAGATATCTCGATGAAAAACAAAGAGAACTTTACGAAATAAATGATATCAGAAACAGAGTAGTAAAGCCTTTATTGGACTTCAGAAATAAGACCAGGGGCAAAAGAACAGCTACGGAATTCTGTACAGGAATATTCGAATTTTTATGTGATTTGAATACTCCTGAGACTATTGAGAAAAGCATAGATTATTTCCGGGAATCAGGAGAGCTAAACCTTGCCAATGAATATTCACAGGTATGGAATATAGTTATGGAGGTTCTGGATCAAACTGTGGAGGTATTGGGGGATGAATCCTACAGCCTTGAGGGATTCAGCAAAATCTTAAAAGTCGGATTGGCCGAATACAAAATAGGTACAATCCCTGCTGCTGTTGATCAAGTAATTGTAGGAAGTGTAGATCGATCCAAAAGTCATGAAATTAAAGCTATGTTCCTTCTTGGTGTTAACGACGGGGTTTTCCCTTCAACAGCGTTGATAGAAGGTATTTTGTCAGATCAGGACCGTTCGGTATTGAAGGATATGGGCATAGAGTTGGCCAGTGACACCAAAACACAAGCCTTTGACGAGCAGTATCTTGTTTACAGAACTCTTACCGTGGCCGGCGATTATTTAAGGATAAGCTGGCCGGTTGGGGACAGTGAGGGAAAAACCATGAGGCCTTCAATTATTGTGTCCCGTCTGCAAAGGCTTTTTCCCGGGATAATTCAGCACAGCGATTTAATTCAATCTTCACCAGAAGAATTTGATATGGAAACAATCCCTAAACAAAAGCCTGCTTTTAGGAAACTTATTACCTCGTTAAGACAAAAGGCTGACGGTAAAAATATAAGCCCTGCATGGAAGGACGTATTAAG
>DUNT01000012.1 GCA_012839205.1 Clostridiaceae bacterium | reverse complement strand
TAGCTTGCTGGACACACCAGGATGACAGCTTAAACAAACGTAATTAAAGCGGTGTAGCTGCTGCGATTTAAAGCGGAGCATGGATCTAAGTAGCGGGCGCGACTAGAAACCGGATGTTGGAGATGGAGCGCTAAATCGCAGCAGGCTACAGCCGCTTCCCTGTTTAACGCAGCAAGATCCTTCGACTCCGCTTACGCTGCGCTCAGGATGACAATAACGTGATGTGGGAGATAGCCTCGCACCTCTCACCTCCAAATTGATGGATTCACTTAAGCGGCGCATTTGACTCACTCTACATCACCGTGAAATAAACTTTATTTTATCCTGACTCCGAAGATTTTCTGTGCGTAGGAGCCTACAACTGCAATATCATTATATACTGATGGCGAGCTTTCAATATTTACTCCCAATGATACTTTATCCAGGTCTTCGCCGGTCATAGGATCAAACAGGCGCATGAATCCGTCATAACCGCATAATAGTCCATAGGTTTTTCCGTCATCACTTTTTATATCCACGGGTGAGCTCCAGCTATAATTAGCAAGCTCACGAACCCATATTTCCTCACCTGTCTTCTTATCCAATGCCACAAGTTTTCCATCCATCTGGCTTCCGGTAAAGCATACGGGGAAAATAATCCTGTCAGCAATATCATCCTTGCCTATTAAAGGTGTTCCCAATACTCCGCCGTTAATACCCGAACGGTAATAGCATGTATAATCCTTCTGCCATATTAGTTCACCTGTTAAAGCATTAAACTTGCGGATATTACAATCAGCCTTGCTGGCTTTTCCTCCGGCACAGCGCTTGTCAACCTCATTGGCTGTGTAGATGAAGACACCGTCCTCTTCTTCCTCCAGAACAATTGTACTATCGGTATCATCTTTAGTATCATACATCCATACAGGCTCCAGCTTGTTGATGTCAAGGCAGAGAAGAGTACCACCATTGTCAACCGTGTACATGAGATTCCTGTAAATGGCGGGGGAATTTTCTATGCCATAATCGGCACCGGGGCTGTTATAGGAAGATTTATACTGAAATTTGGTTACCTCAGGGGACATGGATAGAGTTCCGGTTACAGCGTCAAATCTTGTGTTCAGCTTGGTTTTATATATAAGGCCGTTTTCACCAACATTAATCAGTGTATCTGTTTCTTTGCTTAAGACAGCCGAGGAGTCAAAGGCTCCCCAATTACCCCTGTAGGACAAAGCATCCTTTCCCAAGATGCTGAAAATCTCGCTTTGATCCAGCAGATTATAAATCCTGTACTTAAACTCGGTATACCTGCCATTGTTTTCGTTTAAACCCATTCCTGTGTAGAACAGCGGGTAGCCTCTGGGGTCTACCATACCTGTACCTTTGATGGAAAATCCAAGATTTATTTTATCACGGGTTGGCTTTCCGGTTTCAAGATCCAAAAAGTAAATTTTCCCGTCCAAAATAGGATAGATTACCTCGGTAAAATTAATCTTATTCTTAAATTCCTCGTTGATATTCATAACTTTTCTGGTTTCTTCAGGCCAATTAATTATTATGGGCTGGCCTGTCCAGCCTGAGCCGGGCCAGTAGCTGTTATGGGCACTGATTGCACCAGTTTCATGTTCCCAGATAATCTCGAGCTTTTTCTCTTTTATATCCCGTGTTCCATAAGAAGCGGTATCACGATAGTTATTACCTCTGAATGTGGTAACACCTGCCTGCTCTGTATAGGCTTTTGCTCTGGGAAAAGCTAATGTGTATTCCGGCTTATAGTCTACCTTTTTATTATTCTGATAAACAGAATATGTAATGGTAGCACCGTCACTGAATTTTTTCTGGTAGGTTCCTTCGGAAACAGTGGTTCTGCTGACGTAATTGGGTAATTCCGTAATATCCAGCACCAATTGTTCCGGGTCAGTTATCTCCGGCGGCGGAGTTGGCTCCGGAGTCGGAGTAGGTTCAGGTGTAGGTTCCAACGTGCCGGTGGGGGAAGGGGAAATGCTCGCCGATGGTGTAGGAGAACCGGCTATAATGCCGCTTCCCAAATTACCCTTGAAAAACAATAAACCCAACAACACCACTAAAGTTACTGCCAGAAGTATTACTATTGTCTTTAATCTATTTGTTTGATTTCTTCCATGTTTATCCACGTTTATTTCCTCCTGATTTACTTGTTTCTGAGGTTCTGCCCAAGAGTATTTAAAAATAATTCTCAAACAAATTTTATCATCTTACAATGATATATTCTATATTTTATATAATTCGCTTTGTTTTGCTTTTTCGTAACTGATTATTTAATCTTTATCCCAAATATTTTCTGTGCATATGAACCTACTACAATCATGTCGTCATAGACAGCCGGAGAAGACTCAATATTGGCTCCGAGGCTTACAGTGTGCAAGTCCTTGCCTGTCTTTGGGTCAAAAAGATGCAGTACCCCATAAAAATCGGTAAATAATCCATATGTTTTACCCTCAGAACTTTTCACGGATACCGGCGAACACCAGCTATAGGCATCCAGCTGTCTTTTCCAGACTTCTTCTCCGGTTTTCTTGTCCAATGCCACCAAAATACCGTCTTGATTGGAGCCTGTAAAACATATGTTGAAAATAATTATATCATTTATATCATCTTTTCCCAGTAACGGTGTTCCTAAAGCTCCCCCATTAATATAATAGCTGTATACGCAGGAATAATCTTTCTGCCATATAAGCTCCCCTGTAAGTGCGTTAAATTTTCTTATATTACAGTTTTCACGGCTCTTACTTATCTGACTTCTCTTATCTACTTGATTTGCGGTATAAACAAAAACTCCCTGACTGGTCTCTTCTATCACAGGTGAAGAATCGGTATCATCCCCTACATCATAAACCCACACAGGTTTTAACGTGTTAAGATCAAGACATTGGAAAATGCCGCCGTTATCACAAAAATACACATAATTTTTGTAATAGGCCGGTGAGTTTTCGATACCCAGTTCAATATTGCCAGAGTCCTTGTAACGATATTTTGTCAACTGGGGTGATATGTCTATCGTGCCTGCTTTCCGGTCAAAATTAGTATTTAGTTTAACTCTGTAGATAAGCCCATTCTCTCCCGCCTCAATTAAAGTATCAGTTTTCTTGTCAACAATCCCTGAGGAATCGAAAGCTCCCCATTTTCTAAAGGCAACAGGGTCTCTGCCAAATATATCGTATAGCGGAGTTTGATCTATAAGGTTAAAAATTTTGTATTTGTACTCGGTATACTTTCCATTGTTTTCGTTAATTCCCATACCAGTATAGAGAATGGGATAACCCCTGGGATCTATCATTCCGGTTCCCTTTATGGGAAATCCTATATCTATCTTGTCTCTGGTGGTATTGCCCGTCTCCAGATCTAGAAAATAAACATTCCCATCCAGCGTAGGATAAATTACCTCAACCAGGTCTTTTTCTTTCATTTCAGGTTTTATGTTCATCATTTTCCTGATGTCTTCAGGCCAATTAACCAAAAGAGGTTGCCCTGTCCAGCCGGTGCCCGGCCAGAAACCACCGCTGGTTTTTATTGAACCAATATCATGTGACCATACAATTTCCAGCTTCTTTTCGCTAATAGTGGGACTGCCCCAGGATGCCGAATCCCGGTAATTATTCCCTCTGAATGTTGTTACACCCTTTAAATCTGAGTATTCCTTTGAATCACCAAATATGATTTCATCCTTAGGAACATAATCAACCGGATTTCCTTGTTCAAACACCCAATAATCAACTGTTGTTCCATCCTTTTTCACAAAGGTCTTTTTTAAATCATCATAAGCATATGGTCCTGTAAATACCGCAGGGTCTTCCCATGAAACCTTTAATACCTCGGGATCGGTGCTTTCCTCCGGCATAGGCTCGGGAGTAGGCCAGGGCGTTGGTGGTGCCGGCTGCACCGGCGAAGGATCAGGTGATTTGCTGGGATTATTGGTTGAAGTTACTTTTCCCTGTGCGTTAAGATTCTCCCTCTTAAAAAGGTTTTTCCCATTTGTAATAAGAACAATTATTGTAACTATAGTAAGGATAGTGAGCAAAAAAATAATAAATTTACGTGAATTAAACCTTCTTTTTCTTCTATAGGATCTGTACATTAATAAAACTCCTCATTCTTATACTTTACTTTACATGTGGCTCTACTTTGTCATATACCATTTTTGGAATAAATGCAATATCAGTTTATTGCTATTCCGGTCTCCGGTTCTTTTGTTACTGCCTTAAAAGTGCCTCCTCCGCCAAAAATAGTCCTATGTACTTTGCACTGTTCCAGACCAGATTGTCAAAATTATTATCGTCATGGGGTAAATCGGTATTATTGTACGGGGTCAATTCTATACAAAAGGCAGGACGTAAAAATGTCAGTCTGAACCAATTTTCATATCCGGCACCGTATATGGAAGGATTCTCTGAGATGGGCATATTTTGATACTTGGTCAGGGAAGCCAATCGCTTTGTCATATTCTTTACACCCGGTATTAAGTTCACTGTTGCTCTGTCAGCCCAGAAAATTACATTTCCTTTGGTATGGAATGAGGCTGCCAATATGAAATCATTCTCATTTGAAAATTTCATCATAGCCTGGATTTCAGGTTCTGTAGCAGCAGCAGTTCCTTTGAAGCTCTCAGAAGCAGGCATGCCCACTTCATCGTATTTCTCATCCCATTGGGCAGGGTACTGGCGGTTCAAGTCCACCCCGTTTATATTGGCTTTCCATTCCCGGTAAGAAGGCTTTAGCATCACCATAGCCTCTATAGCCTCCCGATTGTTGACAGCATCAAGACCTTTATTAACAAGGTTTACACCGTCCGGATTCACCATTGGAACAAAATATATGCTTATTTGGTCTAATATTTCCCTGACATTATATTTCCCAAAATTATTACTGTTGGAATATGCCCTGGAGTATTCTTCAATCATTTTCATTAAGTATGAGCTTGTAATATATTCTCTTGCATGATGTGAAGCACAAAGAATTATCTTTTTATCGCCCTTTCCGAGTTTGATCAGTGTAAGTTCACGTCCCTCGACAGAATTGCCTATACTGTCCAGCGAAATTACTTCCGGGTATAACTCAGCCAGCTTCAAACTTTCATCTTTCATTTGCTCGTATGTATAGGGTACATACGGGTTTACAATATTTATGTTCTCTGTGGCAGATACAGGCGGAGCTGGATCCGGCGACGGCTCCGGCGGTGTAGATTCAGGGGTACTGCTTTGGTCATGGGATACATCCCCGGGTTTATCGGGTAACGCATCACAAGCTGTATCAGGTAGGGTATCCGGATAAACATCCTTTTGTTGGCCATCGGATTTTTCTGGAGACAAACCTTGTGGCGGAATGTGTGGCTCAGATGACTCAAGTGGCGCTTCGGGCACTTCAATTGTCTCATCAGGTTTTTCATGCGTATTTGAGTACTCGGTATTTTCCTCCTGCTCATTATCTGAAGGTTCAGACAACTCGGAAGATGACGCCGGGCCTTCACCCGAACTCAGTATTGGTGTATTTAATTCCTCAACAGCTTCCTCAGCTGGATTATAAGCATCCTGATTACGCGGCTCAATTCCTTTCATATTCAGCCTCCCACATGATGCCAAAGCGCCGGATAAAAACACTGCGGCAAACAATATAATAATGGCGGAATGCACTTTTTTATACATTCCTCTCTTCCTCACTGTATGTCGGGGTATATGGCTTATAGAACTCAAATCTGACTTATAATGTTTCTGCTTAAATGGTTTTTTCATGTTTTGTTCCTTTACAGTATGAAAAGTATAAGGTAATAAGGCGGGGCATATTCCCGCCTGTAATAGTTCCTCTGCTAACAAGATGTATTGTAAATCTTTATTCTACAGGAAGTATTCAACACCTGATTCAAATATTTTTTGATCCTTATTCCCTGGAATATTTATTGTGGTATTGGATGTGTAGCGCTCGTCATGCGCCATTTTTCCGAAAATTCTTCCATCCTTGCTGGTTATGCCCTCTATAGCCAGTGCCGAACCGTTGGGGTTATACCGGATATCCATAGTGGGATTACCTTCAAGGTCTACATACTGGGTTGCAATTTGCCCGTTTTTCTCCAATTCCTCCAAAACAGAAGGGCTGGCAACAAATCTGCCCTCACCGTGGGAAACTGCCACAGTATATATATCCCCCACTTCAACGTTGGACAGCCAAGGTGACAAATTAGAGGCCACTCTTGTTCTAACCATCCTGGACACATGGCGGCCGATGGTGTTGAATGTCAGGGTGGGACTTGTCTCATCCAATGGCCTGATTTCGCCATAAGGAAGGAGTCCTAATTTGACAAGAGCCTGGAAACCATTACATATTCCCAAAATAAGCCCATCCCTGTTATTGAGAAGATCCATAACTGCTTCAGCAAGATAGGGATTTCTAAATACAGTAGCCGTGAATTTTCCTGAGCCTTCCGGCTCGTCCCCCGCACTAAAGCCGCCGGGAATCATAATCATATTGCTTTCATCTATGCATTTCTTCATTTGGTTAATAGAATCTTCTATCTCACGTGGCGTCAGGTTTCTTAACACCATAACATCAGCAATGGCTCCAGCCGATTCAAACTTACGCTTAACATCATATTCGCAATTGGTACCCGGGAAAACCGGTATAAAGACTCTTGGCCTTGCTATATGAATTCTTTCCCTGTACTTTCTCCCCTGAGTATAGTTAATGGTTTTAACCGGGCGTATTCCTCCATCGGTTTTAGTAGGGAAAATGCTTTCCAAAGGATTCTCCCAGACCTCTTGAAGATTCTTTAGAGAAACAGTGCCGTTAGCTGTTACTAAAGCAGGCTCTGATATGGTTTCTCCCACCTTGGTATAATTCAGGCTGTCAAATATATCCGGTAGATTATTTCCTGTATCAACCTCAACTAATATTGCACCATAATCAAGTTTAAACAAACGATCAAAACTCAGTTCTTCCAGTTTAACTCCTATTCCATTTCCAAAAGCCATCTTGCATATGGCCTCTGCCAGGCCGCCTGACTTTATAGCAGAAGCCGACAGAATCACTTTGTCTTTAATCAAAGTATTTATCCTGGTAAAGATTTTTTCCATTTCTTTAAAATCAGGAAGGAGCAATTCATCCTTATTAATAGAAAGAAGTACCAGGCTGCTCCCAACTTTTTTGAATTCAGGAGAAATTACCTTCGTAATGTCTGTTGGAGCTAAAGCAAAGGAAACCAGTGTGGGTGGAACATGCATGTCACCGAAAGTTCCCGACATGCTGTCCTTGCCGCCTATGGAAGCCACCTTAAGCTGGTTTTGCACATAAAAAGCTCCAAGAAGTGCCGATAAAGGCTTTCCCCATTTCTCCGGATCAGTGCCTAATTTTTCGAAATATTCCTGGAAAGTTAATCTTGCCTGTTTGTAATCCCCTCCAATTGCAACAAGGCGAGCAAGAGATTCCACCACAGCATAAACTGCACCATGGAACGGGCTCCACTTGGATATGACAGGGTTAAAGCCATAGGTCATTATGGTGCCGGTGGTGGTTTTCCCGGTTTCTACAGGCAATTTTGCCACCATACCTTCGGCTGGTGTAAGCTGGTATTTGCCTCCGTAAGGCATCATGACTGTGCCTGCACCTATAGTGCTGTCAAAGCATTCGACCAGGCCTTTTTGGCTGCACACATTCAATCTTTCCAAATTTTTTGACCAGGCCTGTAACGGGTCATTTCTATATCTTTCAATCGATGTAGACAAACTCTCAATAGGATTATCTGAAAGATCCGCTCCTTTTACATTAACAGATGTACTTTGCTTTACACCATTTGTGTTTAGAAAATCACGGCTTATATCAACTATGGTTTTGCCCCGCCAGCTCATGCGCAGGCGCCCGGAATCATCGACAACCGCCACCATCGTTGCCTCAAGATTCTCGCAGCGGGCTTCTTCAATAAATTTTCCTGCGTTTTCAGGAGCCACTACAACCGCCATTCTTTCCTGAGATTCAGAAATAGCAAGTTCAGTGCCATCCAGGCCTTCATATTTTTTTAATATAGCGTCCAGGTTAATTGAGAGGCTGTCTGCCAGCTCACCTATTGCAACAGATACTCCACCGGCTCCAAAATCGTTGCACTTCTTAATCATTCTGGTAACAGTCGGTTTTCTGAAAAGACGCTGAATTTTTCTTTCGGTGGGAGGATTACCCTTTTGTACCTCTGCACCACAAGTAGTGAGGGATTCTACAGTATGCTCTTTTGAAGAGCCCGTGGCACCGCCGCAGCCATCCCTGCCGGTACGGCCGCCTAATAGTATTATTATATCTCCGGGTTCGGGGGTTTTTCTCACCACATAATTCCTGGGGGCAGCGCCAACCACCGCTCCGATTTCCATTCTTTTTGCAACATAATCCTCATGATAAATCTCGGCAACCAAACCTGTGGAAAGACCAATCTGATTCCCATAGGAGCTGTAGCCCTGTGCTGCTCTTGTTGTAATAACTCTCTGGGGAAGTTTCCCAGGCAGAGTTTTGTCCAGAGGAGTTCTGGGATCAGCCGAACCGGTTACCCGCATAGCCTGGTAAACATAAGAACGCCCTGACAAGGGATCACGAATAGCCCCTCCCAAACATGTGGCCGCGCCTCCGAAGGGTTCAATTTCAGTGGGATGGTTGTGAGTTTCATTTTTAAACATTACCAGCCATTCTTCAGGCTTATCATCAATTATAGCTTTAACGACAATACTGCATGCGTTGATTTCTTCTGATTCATCAAGGTTATCAAGGTCACCGGTCTTTTTCAGATGTTTCATGGCAAGGGTGGCAATGTCCATCAGAGTTATGTCTTTCTCTCTCTTGCCATACACCCCATTTCTTATTTCGATATAATTCCCATAAACCTCTTTAGTTTTCCGGGCAATCGGGTTTGAATCAAATTCAATATCCTCTAATACAGTAAAGAAAGTAGTATGCCTGCAATGGTCTGACCAATAGGTGTCTATCATACGAAGCTCCGTGACAGTCGGGTCTCGTTCTTCCACATCCCTGAAGTATTCCTGGCAGAAGCTCAAATCATCAATAGACATGGCAAAACCCATCTTATCCATTAATGTCTTCAATTCCTCAGCAGACTTTTCAATAAAGCCTTCCATTGTTTTAACATCTTCCGGAACGGGATAATCATCTCTCAGTGTCTCCGGTTTCTCTAATGAAGCCTGGCGGGTTTCAACAGGATTTATTACAAAATCAATTATTTTTTGATAATCTGAATCTGATATCTCACCTGATAAGACTATAAGTTTTGCCACTTTGACATCGGGTCTTTCCCCGTGTGTAATAAACTGGATGCATTGAGCTGCTGAGTCGGCTCTTTGATCATATTGGCCGGGCAGGTATTCAATCGCAATAACCCGATCTGTTTCGGGAATAACGAGGTTTTCTTCATATAAATTATCTACCGGCGGTTCGGAAAATACAGTTATTTTAGACTCTTCATAATCTCTGTCGGTTATACCCTCTATATCATAGCGATGAATAATCCTAACCTTTGTCAGTCCTTTAACAAGCAAGTTTTCAGTAATCTCAGCAAAAAGTTTTGAAGCCTCTACATCAAAACCATATTTCTTTTCAACGTAAACCCTTCTTACCGCCATTTAATTGTCCATCCCTCTCTTATTTTTATTAATTTTATCTATTGATAATTATAATGCATTTTTGGTTATTAAAAAAGCTAATAAAACTTACAAGAGATTTGCTTGTGTCATTAAATTGGTTGAACATTTTACCCACACGATAATAATTATGTGTAATAGGTATATAGAATTATGAATACACTATAAGATGTGAATTCTTAAGCAGAGGTGAAAACATATGGCAGAAGAAAGAGTCAGGCATATGTTCCCTGGCGGTAATACCCCCCTTGGCTTTTACAGCTATTACAAATATATAATAGACCCTGAAAAAGCAAATCGAATTTTTATTTTAAAAGGCGGACCTGGCACAGGTAAAAGCACCATTATGAAAAGGATCGGTCAGGACTTGGCCAAACAAGGGTATGATATTGAATTCATGCATTGTTCCAGTGATAATAACAGTCTGGATGGCATAGTTGTTCCTAATCTTTCAGTTGCTATTTTTGATGGCACTGCACCTCATGTGGTTGACCCCATATATCCCGGGGCTGTAGATGAAATTATCAATCTGGGCGAATTCTGGGATGAAGAAGGAATTATCGAAGCAAAAGAAAAAATATTCGAAACCAGCAAAAAAATCAAGGACTGCTTTGAAAGGGCTTATGGCTATCTAAGAGCTGCTTACGAGCTAATGAAAGATACAGAAAAAGTTTTCAAACAAGCTCTGGACAGAGGAAAAGAAGAAATTTTCATACATGATATTAATACTGAGCTGTTTGGAACAGACCCTCCTTCTAATGTTCCCGGAAAACAACGATGTCTGTTTGCAAGTGCAATTACACCAAAGGGACTATCGGCATACTTAGACAGCCTTTGTACAGGCCATAGAGTAATTCGGCTGTGGGCACCGGCAGGATGCCTCACAAAAAATGCGCTTGAGAGCATAAAGAATGAAGCAGTAAAAAAGGGCTATTTTACTGAAACATATTTTTGCCCCATGTCGCCTGAAAGAATTGAGCATATTGTATTGCCGGAGCTCAGGACATCAGTGCTTACCGCCAACGAATACCATGATATCAGTGATATAAACAGAGAAAGTGTTACCACATATTATATGAATGAGTTTTTAAACGATAGTGTTATCTTAAATTTCAAACAACAACTTGATTTTAACAGACTCTATAGTGATACCATTACCCAGAAGGCCGTTGACTGCATTGCAATGGCTAAAGCATTCCATGATGAACTGGAAAAGTATTATATTAAGAACATAGATTTTAACCAGCTGAATCTATTGCGGGAAAAATTAATGGAAAAGATATTATCCTATGCTTAAGCGGTGGACATTACTATTTCCAGTTCGAACATATTTTTATCGTATTTTATAACCATATTGCCGTTATACTTTTTTACGGTTCTTTCTATGCTTTGCAGTCCAATCCCGTGAAGTTCGGGCGAAGGTTTGGATGATTTATAAAACCTTCCCGATCTTACGGGAGGTTTGTCACATGTATTTGTAATAACAATTATTATATATTTATCACGGTAGTTCATAGAGAGCTTTATCTCTTTAGCCATAGAACTGTCAGTTATGCGTTTACAGGCCTCAATAGCATTGTCCAATGAATTTCCCAGCACAATGCACAGGTCTGTGTGCTTTATTTTTATATTTGAAGGCAGATAAAGCTCCCGCTCGAACTTGATTCCCATTTTGTCGGCTATAACAACTTTTTCGCTCAGCACGGCATCAATCACAGGGTTTCCGGTGTCAATAATTTTTTCGGTATCTGTTAAGTTTATAAGGTTTTTTATATAATTACCTAATTCGTTATTCTTATCATATTTATAGAGATTATAAATACAGTTCAGGTGATTTTTAAAGTCATGAATTACTTCAGACAGCACCTCGCGATTTTCTGCAAGTTTATTGTAATGGTTAAGCTGTAACTCCAATTGTTTTTCAATTATTCTGTAGTTGTAGTTTTTTTCAAGCTGACGCATTATCATCTCATAAATACTAAAAACTATCGCATTAACATACATCAGTCCTATGTAAGCAATCAAAACAAAGAAAGTATCGGTGATTCTGTATTTCAGTACAAGATCAAGTATTATCATAGCAACAACTATACTTATTACAGGGATCGCCAGAAGTAAAATAAAGTATATCCTGCTGGTTTCAGTTACGTAAGACTTCTTATACACATATATAATTTTAACGGCCACAAAGGATAATATGTTCTTAATGGTAACTGTAATCAATTTAAATAATGCATCACTCCTGAATATTTCGGCTTCTAAATTCAGACTAAAAACCAACACACAGACAGACGCCAGCTCTGTTACCACAAGAATTGCCAGAAGTAAAACACAAGTGAATATATGAGTGTTAAATCTGCCTTTAAACAGCATCTTGGAAAGGAGTATGGAGACCAATAGAAAGTTTACTATAAGTGCGTTTGGGATATTGTATAAAAAGGAGCTTACAATAAACAGCTGTATGAATGCAATAATAAATACCGTTATTCGCTCTACACGGGAAACTTCCTTTTTTTCTAAAAATCCATCCAAAAATGTATATATAATTATTATCTCAAACATAGATGTAAAGGCTTCGATAAAATACCAAGCTACATTGTGTATCATACAGAGCACCTCGCCAGATAACTAGTAAATCTATCAAATACTTCTTTTAATCTATGCTCGCTAAGAGGAAGAACCACGTTATTCTTTAGTACGATATTTGACTTGTTAATCCTTTGTATGTATTCCATATTAACCAGGTAACCTTTGTGAATTCTTGTGAAATTGTACTTGGTTAATTTTTCCTCCTCCTCTTTAAGATTTGCATAATAAGTAAATTGTTGATTGCTGGTATGAAGTACAACTTTTCGCAGAACACTTTCCAAATACATTATTCTGTTAATCTCGATGCTCATTAAACCATTTTCTCTGGTGTAAAAAGAATATCTTTTATTTTTTTTTTCGTTAATTTGTGCTATGGCCTGTCTAAGTACATAACCGAACTTTTCCTCATAAACAGGCTTTATTAAAAACCAAAATGGTTGGTATTCAAAGCTATTAAATATATAGTCTCTTAGAGAAGTAATAAAAATAATCAATGCTTTGCTGTCATATTCCCTTATAATTTTTGCTGCATCAAATCCGCTGACTTTTTTCATTTTAATGTCTAAATAAATCAAATCGTATGATTTTCCTGCTCTATATGCATCTACCAATTGCTCGCCGCAGGTATAGCAATCTATAACTACACCTGCGCAACTGTTTTCCAGTGAGGCCAGGTAGTTTTTTATATAACCGAGAAAAAGATTCAAGTACTTCTTATCATCATCACAAATGGCAATATACATAACTCCCACCGAATTTAAGGTATCATTGGCTGTTTTTGTATTTAATAAGAAATTATGTTTTTCGACATGTTTATCATACCAGAAATCATTACATTCTTTCAAATGTTTTCCCCACTTTCTATTTAATAAATATTATTTATAAGCAAAGTATAAATAAGTATCTCCAGTCCAAATCTCACTGAGATAGTACTGGAGAACTTTTTTCAATATATTACTGTTGCGTTCCTAGTGTTTTAACATTCTTACTTTTTCAGGCACCTTCGGTTGATTAACAAAAACTACGCAGCAAGTAAAGTTACTTAAGAAAGCCGTTGAAAACGCCAATGCTGCAATTGCTTTTCCCAACAATGCACCCAGAATCCCGATCATCTGTTTCACCCCCTTTTTTCTGCTGCTTTGGCCAATATTAGAATAAAGGTTACGCCAAGCATAGCAAGCGACATTAAAACTGCTGCTCCTATAGCCCTGGAGAAGAATGCAGTGATTATAAGAATGCTCATCAATTCCACCGAGGCTATTATTCTTGACATTCTGCGGAACTTGATTTCCTCATCATCGATAAATGGCTTATTTTTATGTTCAATAGGAGCAAGTAAAAATATAAGAAAAAATGAGATTATTCCCGCAAATACAGAAAAAACGCTCTGTGCTTCAATAGGCAACAGCCGTGCTATAGCCATTGCAGCTATATAAATGCCTATAAAGATAAGTACGCATGAAATATGAGTTTCAGCATGGTATCCGCCGCAATATACTCTAAGAATGCCAAACATAAGAACAAAAAATATGCTTTCAAGTATTATTCCTGCTATAATACCAATTGTTAGTACGATAATAGTATTAATCGCAGTAGAAAATAACGCCACAAATCCGTATGTATAAATCTCCCGATTTTCACTTTCTATGATTCCCTTCATTAAAAGAAAATCAGTAAATTGTTCAGAAAATTTTTGCAGCATTATTTTCCCTTCCTCAGTGTTTTTTCAGGGCCTTTACAAGAAAGTTGCAATTTTGCCACTTATCCAAGGAAAAAACTTATTTAGAATTGGCGTTTATTAAAACCGCCAATTCTAAATAATGAAGAAAGATAGTATAAGATAAGGTTTATATAATCATCGTACAGTCTGCGGGGGGGTGCAGAGGTTGTACAATGATTATATCTTCTCTCTTATTAAACTACTTGGCTCTAGAGATTAAATTCAAAAAGCGAAATTATATAGCGTTATTGTATGTTTCTTACAAGTCTTACAAAATACTATACTATGGTTTGCAATTACTATGTCGTGAAATGTAATAACTGCGGCTTTAAATGTAATAACTGCGTTTTTTTCTACTAAATATGTCATAAATACTAAAAACCGGATGTATTGTTTTGTAATTACATCCGGTTTTCAGTATTAAAGATAGTTCATCATTTAAGTCATATAATTTATAAATTGTAAATACTCTGAGAGTATTCGTGAATCAGCTGCCCTGTGATGCCGTCTTCAGGTGACTAACCCTTATCTTCACCGAGAATTAATTCAAGAGTAATGTATTTTCCCTGGCTGGCATCACCTTTTTGAGGAATCCTATAAATAGTCAGCTCTACTTTATCGCCTGCTTTATATTTATTTTTTTCTCTTTCCAGCTCATCAAAGCTCTTAATATCCACTCCGTTAAACTTAGTAATGATATCACCTGTTTTTACACCAGCCATAAAAGCAGCACTTAAGGGTTGAACCTCATAAACAAGTATTCCTTCCGGAACACCATTATTTTCTGCAATTGTAGCGTTAAACCTTGTATCGACAACTATACCTATCTGGGGTCTTCCTGTTACATATCCGCTTTTTATAAGGCTTTCAGCAACTTCTACAGCATTATTGGAAGGAATGGCAAACCCTAAGCCCTCGTATCCGGCACCGCCTATTTTAGAGGTATTTATGCCTATGACTTTGCCCTCTGAATCTAATAGCGCTCCGCCGCTATTACCGGGATTTATCGCTGCATCAGTTTGAATCAGTCTTAAAACTGTACCGTCATCAAATTCTATTCTCCGGTTCAAACCGCTTATAATACCTGAGGTAACCGAGCCCATAAACTCTAATCCGGCGGGATTGCCAATAGCAATGGCTTTTTGACCAACCTTAATTTTATCCGAGTCACCAAACTCAGCCGCCGGCAATTCTGATACATTTATCTTTAATATGGCAATATCAGTTTTTGAGTCTCTTCCCACAACTGTGGCTTCGTAAGGGTGATCAATCTGATTGGGCAGTATAACTTCAATCCTGGCATTTGGAGCGACCTTGTTACCGCCTGAACCGGACATGGCGTTTTCTATTACATGGTTATTAGTTATGATATAACCATCGCTGCTATAAATTATTCCCGAGCCCTGTCCTTTATTTTGTGCAGAACCGAAGAATCTGTCGTAGTATTGATAAGTAATGCTGATACCTACAATGGAAGGGCTGACCTTTTCAGCTACTACGGTTTCAGCCGACGTAGTGGTTCCATCAATAATTTCAATTTGTCTTATGTTTTCGCTGACATAGGTATTCCCGGGAGGATTAGCAGCTCCACTGTATTTTTCCGGTAACCCGTAGGTAAAATAAGCACCCACAATGCCGCCTGTCAATAGTGAGCTTATCAGAGCTACAATGAGCATTGGTGCAACCAAGCCTTTAAATTTGCCCTTTGCAGGCTTTTTATAGCTTTCATTATAAAATGATGATGTTTTTAAATCGTCATATCTATCCTGATATCTGTTTTGCTGATAAGAACTCTGATAAGTATAGGTATTATGGCTGGGGTAATAACTGTTCGTATAGCTCCATCTGCTGTCTTCTCTATTCTTGTTTACATCATTGTTATCATTGTAATTATCCATGACACCTACTCCTTTCTATGGTTTCTTATTTACAGGTTCAATTATAATATTGAATTTTGACAAAGATATGAATAAAATGTTAACTTTAGTATGACCCGGGCATTGAAGAACTACGCAGGCTAAAAGTGAACACCGAGCCATGTCCTTCTTCACTTTCCACTTTAATGGTTTCGTTATGCGCCATAATTATATTTCTTGCAATGGCAAGACCCAACCCGACGCCCGAACGGTCAGCACTTCTTGATTTGTCAGCCTTGTAAAACCTTTCAAAAATATATGGTAATTCTGCTTTCGGAATGCCTTTTCCATTATCTTCAACCGCAATATATACTTTCTCCCTTTCAGTATTAGTTTTTACTCTGATTCTGCCATTTTCGGGTGTGAATTTAACCGCATTGTGTAACAGATTTATTATAACTCTTTGTATTGCCTCAGAATCAGCATTTACAAATGTTCTCTCTGTTTCGAATTCTGCCTGGAATTCAAGATTTTTTTCAATAAATATTTGTTGAAGGCTTATAACGCATCGCCTTATTAATTCATTTATATCAAAGTCTGTCATGGTAAGTGTAACTTCTCCGGCCTGCATTTTTGCAAGACCCAGTAAATCATTGACTAGATTCTGCATTCTTCTGGTTTCATCCAGAGCAATGGCAAGATAGTCTTCCTGCTTTTCAGCCGGAATAACGCCGTCCAATATCCCTTCGATAAAGCCTTTAATGGTCGTAAGGGGTGTTCTCAGCTCATGGCTGACATTTCCTATAAAATCCCGTCTCATGCTTTCCAGATTCTCCAGCGCAACAATCATATTGTTAAAACTTTCGGAAAATTCGGCTATCTCATCTTTTCCTTTCACATTAATCCTTTCTGAGAACTCTCCTGAGGCTACTCTTCGGGCCACTTTTTTCATCTGGTTCAAAGGTTTGGTAATACGTTTTGTCAAAAGTGTTACAAACAGTAAGGCGATGGCACACCCCACGAATCCTGAGAGAACAAAGATAATTATAATTGATGTTTTCAGCTGGTACATATTCGGGACTTTCGAATGAATTAATATCACTCCTCCTGCTTCCATATTATATGGAGGAATATTCTTAATAATAAAATGCTGATTTACAGTAACCCAATCTACACCAGTATCTGCAAACAGGCCGAAGTAATCACCAATCTCATATTCCACCGGCTGTTTCTGGTATTGGCGAATGTCGGGCAGCTTAGGCAACCCATCTTCAGAGATTTCCAGTTTTTCTTCCAAGTAGATTGGGATTTCCGAATAAAAAATAATTGCGCCGTCATCCCTGGCTATCCAAATAAGGGAGTCGGCATTATTGGCAAGGGTCTGTATAAAGCTGATGAATAAATAGGGATTACGGGTATTATCGCTCCTGAGCAACGTATCCAGAGCATTTATAACCTTTTCTGAAACTGCTTTAAGCTGCTGTACCTTTTGGTCTGATACCATCTTATTCAAGCCGATATTCATAATAATACCCGTTAAGGTAAAGCTAATAATAAGAACAGTTATAACCAAAATAAGCACCTTGCCAAACATTGTTCTTATCATCATTTCACCTCAAACTTATATCCGACTCCCCATACCGTTTTAATCTGCCATCTATATTCGCCGGGTTCAAACTTCTCTCTTAGTCTTTTTATATGGACATCCACGGTTCTGGTGTCTCCGAAAAAATCAAAACCCCATACATTTTCCAGAAGTTGCTCCCTTGTAAATACTTTGTTAGGATTTGATGCCAGGAAAAACAATAGTTCCAGCTCTTTCGGGGGCATATCCAAGTCATTGCCATTTAATTTCACAGTATAATTTGATTTATTAATTACCAGCCCGGGAAAGATAATCTGCTGGGGAGCCTCTTCTTTCCTGCCATAGCGTCTTAAAACTGCCCTTATGCGGGCTATCAATTCTTTAGGTTCAAAGGGTTTAACCATATAGTCATCAGCCCCCAACTCCAATCCAAGAACCTTATTGAAGGTTTCATCCTTGGCCGACAGCATAATTATGGGTATAGAGCTGATTTTCCTTATTTCACGGCATACCTCCCAGCCATCCATACCGGGAAGCATAATATCAAGTATGACTATATCGGGAGCCTTCTCTTTAAATAATTCTACCGCCTTGTTACCATCATGGCAGACTGTTACCTGAAAGTTTTCTTTTTCCAGATATAGTCTCTGAAGTTCACAGATATTTATATCATCATCCACCACCAGGACATGTGCCTTTGCGTTCATTTTCCACCCTGTCTTTCTTGCAATAAATATATTATTGATTATTCTCTTCTATTTTAGCTCAAATAGTGAAGGTCAATCTATATCTGACATCATTATTACTTATGCAGGTTGTAAATTCAAGTTTATAGAATGAACTTGACGTAAATTTTCTGTTAATTTATAAGCTTTTATGAATAGCTAAAAGGCCGCCCCTTTTATTCGGGACAGCCTTTTAATAGATTCCTCTTTATTACTATCAATAATTATAAGATTATATAGCTAATTAAGTAAAACCGTTAAAGTTTTTTATTTAATGAGAGCACTAATAACAAAGTTTGCAATAAATAGTATTGTTACAATATACATAATTGGGTGTACTTCTTTAAATTTGCCCTTGGACATCTTCAAAATTACATAGAAGATGAACCCTGCAGCAATTCCGTTGGATATGCTGTAAGAGAAAGGCATAACAACTGCGGTAAAGAAAGCAGGAAGAGCTTCATCAAAGTTACCCCATTCTATCTTACCAAATGAATCCATCATGAGTATACCAACTATAATAAGAGCAGGTGCTGTTGCCGCTCCCGGAACAATGCCTGCCACAGGTGCAAACACAAGAGCAATCAAGAACAGAACTGCTGTGAATACTGATGTTAAACCGGTCTTGCCACCAACGCCAATACCAGCTGCGCTTTCAACATAGGTTGTAGTGTTGGATGTACCTAATACAGCACCTATTGATGTTGCAGTAGCATCTGCGAAAAGTGCCTTATCCATTTTTGATTTAAATCCTTTACCCTGGAAAAGATCAGCTTCATCCTTGTCATCAAAGATACCGCTTTTCCTTCCTGTTCCGATAAATGTACCAATAGTATCAAAGGTATCGGAAAGGCTGAAAGCCAGGATTGTAGTGAGTACCAGGAATATCTTCCCAGGATCTGCAAAAAGGCCGCCGATATCCAGTGCAAAGAAGGTTTTTGAGACATCAGCGATATTATACTGTGAAGCAGAAAAATCAAGGTTTGTAACACCCATCGGGATACCAATGAGAGTAGTCACAGCAATACCTATCAGGATAGACCCCTTAAGTTTAAGGATCATTAATACAGCAGTAATAACTAAACCGATCAGTGCCAGTTGTGCATTAACATCAGTAAAGTCTACGAGCGCAGGAATTCCTCCCTCAAACCCAATAAATCCGGCATTTATGAACCCTATATAGGCAATAAAAAGTCCAATACCTCCGCCTATGGCGTATTGGAGCGATTTGGGGATAGCCTTGATAATCATTTTTCTGATTTGAGTAGCAGTTATAACGATATTTATGACACCACAGATAAATACCATTGCTAAAGCCTGCTGCCATGTAAATCCCATACCAAAACATACAGTGTAGGTAAAGAATGCATTTAGACCCATGCCTGGCGCCTGCGCATATGGAACATTGGCAACCAGTCCCATAATCAGGGTGGCAATGACAGCTGCCAATATTGTAGCAACATATACCCCGCCCTCTGGCATACCGGTCTCGGCTAACATAGACGGATTAACAAAAATAATGTAGGCCATGGTGAAGAATGTAGTCACACCTGCAATAAACTCAGTTCTGACATTTGTTCCGTTTTCCTTAAGCTGGAACTGCTTTTCAAGAAAATTCATTTGTTTTTTCCCTCCTGCAAATTTATTAGTCCTATCCCAATTACTACAGGTCAATTAATAATTATACAAAGCGTCAAAAGTAACAAGATTTAAGTTCATCTTTATTTGTATAATCTGTATAATTGCACTCCAGTCAGTGGTTAAGGAATAATATCAAGGTGAAATCAAAAATCATAAAAACATTCTATCATACAGAAATATAGAATCAAGTGGATTATAATAATTATTGATAGAAATCGCCATTTTTTTATGTATAAATATTCTATTAACAAAAAAATTATATTAGCTATATAGAAACTCTACCACTTTTTCCAATACCAGGGTAGGTAAGATTCTTTTTAAGAATAATATTAATTTGTATTGGAACCCGACTGCTACACGAACAGGAGGATTTTTCTTTTTAATCATTTTATAGATAGTATTGGCAACATCAAAAGGAGAAGCTCCGCTTTGTTCATCCTTCTCCATACGGGCTAACGATTTTTTGAACCTTACATAATAATGAGAGCCCTCACCCGCATTTTTTGATATAACGCGGCTACTGGTAAAATCTGTTTTAGTGTCTCCCGGCTCAATCAGACATGCTTTAATCCCAAAAGGTGCTATTTCATGTCGGAGAGCCTCAATCAAGCCCTCCAGAGCAAATTTACTTGAACTGTAATGGGCCTGGTATGGTATGGAGATTATTCCCGCTACTGAGCTTAATGCAATAATTTTTCCGTACCTTTTCTCTCTCATATAAGGAAGTACAGCTTTTATCATCCTCAGGGTTCCGAAAAAGTTTACATCAAATTGTAAGTTTGCCTCGTACAATGAGACATCCTCAACAGAGCCCGCAATTCCGGCACCGGCGTTACTTACCAGAATATCAATATGCCCTTCTTTGGATATAATACTCTCCACAGCAGTCTTAACAGAATCTTCACATGTAACGTCCAAAGTTATCATCCGGATAAATCCTCCGCTTTGGGAATCATTAGCAGTATCAGCATCAATATTTCCCGTTGTTTTTCTGGATGTGCCGTACACGTGAAATCCTTTTTTCATGAGGTGTTCTGCAGTTGCCTTGCCTATTCCCGCCGATGCACCGGTAATAATAACCACTTTCGCTTTCATCTTTATACCACCCATACATGTAAATTTCCGCTAGAATCTTTCCGCTCCATGTTTCTTCATATTATTGTATAACAAAGACAAAAATACGGCAAAAGATTCCTGGCTAATTTTGGGCTATTAATAAATTAAATAATACTAGATATTTAGAATTAATATGATACAATAAAATAGTATTTTATGATGCTGGTAATATAATCAGGTCATAATATAAATTTCCTTAATTAAAGGGGATGTCGACATGGATATTTTCGGAAAATGCTATGAGTTTACACAAGTAAAAGAAGCCGTTGAAGCAGGTATTTATCCTTATTTTCATGCTTTGCAATCAGGCCAGGACACTGTTGTGAATATGGAAGGACGCAGAACCATCATGATTGGTTCAAACAATTATCTGGGCCTGACCTCAGATCCAAGAGTTAAAGAAGCAGCTATAAAAGCTATAGAAAAGTATGGCTCTGGTTGCAGTGGTTCCAGATTTCTTAATGGTACACTGGATTTGCATCTGAAACTTGAGAATGCATTAGCCGAGTTTTTGCATAAAGATGCCTGCATAACTTTCAGTACCGGATTTCAATCTAATTTGGGAATAATCTCGGCTATTGCTGGCCGCAATGATGTTATTCTTTGTGATAAGGAAAACCATGCCAGTATCTATGATGCATGCCGTTTAAGCTATGCTGCCATGATTCGTTATAAGCACAGTGACATGGACGATTTAGAAAAGGCCTTAAGAGATATTCCTGAATCAAAAGGAATTTTAATTGTTACTGATGGCGTTTTCAGTATGGGAGGAGAAATCTGCAAACTGCCACAAATTGTTGAATTGGCTAAAAAGTATGGCGCCCGTGTTATGGTGGATGATGCTCATGGCCTTGGTGTTCTGGGAGAAAATGGCCGTGGAACTGCCGAACATTTCGGTCTGGAAGATGAAGTTGACATATTGATGGGAACCTTCTCCAAATCCCTTGCCAGCTTAGGTGGATATATGGCTGCCAGCGCTGAGGTTATATCTTATGTTAAGCATACATCACGTCCGTTCATTTTTAGCGCATCTATTCCACCTGCAAATGCAGCTGCTGCCCTTTGCGCTCTGGATATTCTGAAAAAAGAACCTCAGAGAGTCCGAAATCTTAATGAAATAGCCGATTATATGAGAGGGCTGCTAAGAGAAAGAAATATACCTCTTAACGAGACTGAAACCCCTATAATCCCGATTATGACATATGATGACACCAGAACGTTTATACTTTGCAGAGAACTGTTAAATGAGGGAGTATATGTTAATCCTGTTATATCTCCAGCTGTGCCTCAAGGGTACAGTATGATAAGAACCAGCTATACTGCCACTCATACCAAGGAACTTATGGATGAAGCTGCAGATATCTTTGCCAAGGTATTTTCAAAATTCTGATATAAGACGCAAGAGGCCGTTTCATAACGAAACGGCCTCTTGTATATATCTGCTACTATTGTTTTAGCTGTGCTAAACAATCGTTACAAATATTCTTTCCCTTATAAACTGTGATATCTTTTGCACTATCGCAGAAAATACAAGCTGGCTCATATTTTCTTAAGATAATGGTTGCTCCGTCTACATATATCTCAAGAGCATCCTTTTCGGCAATATCAAGTGTTCTTCTGAGCTCTATAGGCAGTACTACTCTACCGAGCTCGTCAACTTTTCTGACAATACCGGTTGATTTCACCAAACTTCCCCCCTAATTTTTTATATATAGTAATAATACCATAATATTGAAGGACAGGTCAACATAATATATCACTTAATTTACGATTTTTGCTAAATTATGTTTGAAAAGTATTGATATCAAACATTAAACGAAGAATCAGCCTTATGAATAAAAACCTATATTTTCTATATTTATTAAGAGAGAGAATCTAAAAAATTTGGATGGATTTTATGCTCAACACAATCTGGATAGTTATGATTTTTGCTGGTATTATTACTGGAATTCTAACCGGCAGAATGGGTCAAATATCCGATGCAGTTTTAGAAAGCTGTGTCAATTCGGTAAATCTTGTAATTACAATGCTGGGTTCCATGTGCCTTTGGTCAGGTCTGATGAAAGCAGCACAAAAAGCCGGCCTTGTAAACAGCCTTGCAAAGCTTCTTAAAAGAGTTTTTAAATTTCTTTTTCCTGGTATACCCGAAAAACATCCCGCAAATGGTGCCATTGCTATGAGCATAAGCGCAGATCTTCTGGGGCTGGGAAATGCAGCGACTCCTTTGGGGATTATGGCCATGAAGGAGCTGTCCAATGTTAACAGAAACTCAACCGTAGCAAGCAATGCAATGGTAATGTTTGGTGTTGTCAATGCAGCCTGTATTCAACTCATTCCTTCAACTGTTCTTATCATACGGCAGCAGGCGGGGTCTTCGAATCCATCATCGATTATACCGTGTATTTGGGTGGCATCATTTGTATCTTTGGTTTCAGGAATTATTTCGGCAAAAGTATTGGAAAAATTCAGTTCCTTGAAGGGATGATTTTGATGAATCTCATTTCAGACTTTTCAATTCCCGGAGTTATTCTGATAATCGTATTAGTGGCTTATCTTAAAGGTGTTCCTGTATTTGACGTATTTGTTGAGGGGGCCAGGGAGGGAGCGAAAACTGCATTTAATATCCTTCCCACTATGGTGGGAATTATAGCGGCTGTTTCTATAATAAATGCATCGGGACTAATTGATATTTTAACCGGTCTGATCTCAAAGCCTTTGAATTTAATCGGCATCCCCCCCGAAACCGCTCCAATTCTCTTAATACGTCCATTTTCGGGAAGTGCCTCCCTGGGAATGTTCAGTGAACAAATCAGAATTTATGGAGCAGATACTTATTTGGGCAGAGTTTTGTCCACTATTATGGGTTCCAGTGAAACCGTGCTTTATACCATTGCAGTTTACTTTGGTGCTACCAATGCCAAAGATACGCGTCATGCCGTAGCGGCATCACTTATTTCCTCTTACTTGGGGATGTTTGCTGCGATTTACATATGCAAGGTACTTTAAGAATAATGCGTAACAAGTTTATGCCTGTAGAGGGAGTCAAATGCGCCGCTCCATGAATCCATCAATTTGGAGGTGAGAGGTGGGAGGTTGGAAGTAAGAAACTGTATAGAAATAATACGAGCAAACATCTCACTTCTCACCTCCCATCTCTCACATCACGTTATTGTCATCCTGAGCGTCAGCGAAGGATCTTTTTGCGTTAAGCAGGGAGAGCGGCTGTAGCCTGCTGCGATTTAGCGCTCCATCTCCAACATCCAGTTTCCAGTCGCGCCCGCTCCGCAATCCGTGCTCCGCTTTAAATGCATCATCCCCGCCGCTTAATTACGTTTATTTAATCTGTAATCCTGAACACAGCGGTAGCGGAGTCGAAGGATTTTAAACGTCAACGCAAAAGATTCTTCATTCCGCTTCGCTCCATTCAGAATGACATAGGGGTGGCAAGGTTCTTCGCAAAAGTTCAGAATGGCAGTAGAAGCAATAACCTCTCACCTCCCACTTCTCACCTCCCACCTCTCACCTCTCACCTCCCACTTCTCACCTCCCACTTCTCACCTCCCACCTCTCACCTCCCACCTCTCACCTCCCACTTCTCACCTCCCACTTCTCACCTCTCACCTCCCACTTCTCACCTCCCACCTCTCACCTCCCACTTCTC
>DUNT01000011.1 GCA_012839205.1 Clostridiaceae bacterium | reverse complement strand
TGAATGGAGCGAAGCGTAATGAAGAATCTTTAGCGTTGACGTTCAAGATCCTTCACTGACGCTCAGGATGACATAAAGGAGGCTACCGCCGCGCTTAGGATGACAATAACGTGATGTGAGAGATGGGATGTGAGAAGTGAGATGTTTGCTCATATTAATTATATACATTTCTTACTTCCAACCTCGCACCTCTCACCTCCAAATTGATGGATTCATGGAGCGGCGCATTTGACTCACTCTACAGGCACCAACTTGTTACGCATTATTCTTAACATGCGATAATTATTACTTACAAAAATTATGATTACCTATCTTAACCACTAAAGGCCGGCTCCAAATCCACTTGCTGGTCGCAGTGGCTGGGTTGAAATAGTATATGCATCCGTATGACGGGTCCCAACCGTTTAAGGCATCCCGTGCAGCTTTGTAGGCTGTATCGTTTGGAGGCAGATTTATTTGTCCATCTGTCACCACATCGAAAGCACCTTTTTGATAAATTACTCCTGCAATTGTGTTAGGGAAACGGCTGTCAGCCACTCTGTTAAGAACTACGGCACCTACCGCCACCATTCCTTCATAAGGCTCCCCCCGGGCTTCTCCGTGTATTAATCGCGCCAGTAAGTCAATATTGCTGTTTGCTGTTGTGGAGACTCCGGTAGGCAAGCCCAGAGCGTACAAGGTTTGCTTTCCGGCTATGCCGTCAACTTTAAGGCCGTTTTTGCTTTGAAAGTACCTGACTGCCTGATAGGTTTGATATCCATATTTACCATCTATAGCTCCCCTGTAATACCCCCAGGCCTTTAGCCTCTTTTGAATCTCGACTACTTCTTTGCCGCTGGACCCGTAATACGATATTGTTTCCCTGCTGGATCGGTCCATTATAGTGTTGAGATTAGGTAATATAAATCCGCCTGTCAAAACTATGGCAACAATAAAATAGACCCAAGCAATTTTTGTTCGTCTTTTCATGAGTACCTCCAAATTGAGTATCCATAAAAAGCATTTGCAATAGGTCAAAAATTATACACTGGTTTTATAAAACGGGGTTTCCATCCAATCCGGCTAAAAATATAACAACCAGAATTCCCACCAAAAGAAAATCGCACTCACTGCCTTCCATTAATAACAGTATAATTAGCGCAATCAGAATAATATCATCCTGCCTAAGATTTCTTAAGAAGGATGGTAAAAACTGCTGCTGCCTGTGTTGGGTAGGAACATGGTCAACTTTTTTTTCATCTGTTTCGTAGGGCAGCGGGATGGAGCTGAGACCCCTTGATTCCATTATAGATTCACCCCTTTGTATCGCGGTTAAATGTAGGAGCAATGGTGCTTATAATGTTGATAACTTTCAGCAGCTGTATAGCTCCTCCCAGACGCTGTTGCCTTTGAGAGCCCAAAAAAGGTTGTATGGAATTTAATAGCGTTATTCTTGAGTCTCTAACATTATTGAGCATTCCCATTATTTCATTGGCTTTTGACATTAAGCCCGCTTCAATACTGTTATCCCACGACACAGGCGGAGGTCTGTAGTCAGCCTTTTCTTCGGCAGGAGTATTTGAACCCTGCGTAGAATTCAATTTATCTGAGCTTGATTCGGGAGAAACCATATTATTTACAATATTCTTTAACCCGCTGGTATCAGATACTCCAAACATATCAGCAATCTGTTTTAGTTTTTTATCAAGCTCATCTGCCATAAAACCGCCTCCATATCTACCTTAATAATGATCTTAGCCTCTGCGCAATAATGGCACCGTCCGGACCCAAAACTTTAATCAGTTTCTCAAAATCTTTTTCTGTGACTTTGCTTTTAATTTCATCAAGACTGATTCCCATTTGGTTTAGTTTATTCATATCAAATTCATTTATTTTATCGAGAATTTCATTCGTATCAATATTGCCCAATCTTTTTTTTAGCTCATTAGGGTCCTCATTTCTCAGCATTTCAAGTGCTTTTTCAAGTTTTTTCTTCTGAATGTTGCCACCTAATCTGTCAAACATATTATAGTTTCCCGACATATCATCACCACAACTAAGAATCCTGCCCCAGCCAGATTGAGAACTGCTGACAGGTTGCGGATCTTGCTTCCCTGTATTAAACATCTCATCAAATTGTATGCAGATGTGCTTGTCATGTTGCATATAAAAAACAATATGTGCCGGCTAAAATGAAAAAGGTACTGCTCAAGTCGTTTTAATATACTTGGCAGTACCATGGCATAGAATTAAATATAAACTATATAAATATTTATATTTCACTCAATACCTTATCAAGGGCAGCAATATATCCATCAATATCTTCCTTTGTAATAATCAAAGGCGGCAGCATACGAATGATATTTTCACCGACAGATCCAATCAAATAGCCGGCTTCAAGACATTTTAGCTTAATTGCCACAGCTTTGGGCTGGGATAGCTCAACGCCTATCATAAACCCTTTACCTCTGACTTCTTTTATGATGTCATGTTTTTCCTTTAGACTGTTAAGCTCATTAATAAAATATTCTCCCATAATGGCTGAGTTGTCACAAAGATTATCATTTATAATTGTGGAGAGTGCTGCAAAACCTGCACTGCAAGCCAAAGGATTTCCGCCGAAGGTAGAACCATGGTCGCCGGGCTCAAAGGCTGAGGCATAGGGCTCTTTGGCGCAGAGAGCTCCTATGGGGAAACCGCCGCCAAGGGCTTTGGCCAATGTGAAGATATCAGGTTCTATGCCGAAATGTTCATAGCCAAACATCTTTCCTGTTCTCCCAAGGCCACACTGTACTTCATCAAGAATAAGCAGTATGCCTCTGTCATCACAAAGCTTGCGTACCTGCTTTATATAATCTACATTAGCAGGATTAACACCGCTTTCCCCCTGTATAGGCTCAAGCATAACAGCACATGTATATTCGGTTATAGCATGGTCAAGGGCATCGATGTCATTCATCGGAACGCTTAAAAATTTTGGAGTAAGTGGGCAATAATTTTTCTGATACTTTTCCTGTCCCGTAGCCGCCAATGTCGCAAGGGTTCTTCCATGAAAGGATTTTTCCAGGGTTATTATCTCAAATTTTTCCGGAAATCCTTTTTTCCTGAAATAGAGGCGGGCCAGCTTTATGGCTCCTTCATTGGCTTCGGCGCCGCTATTGGCAAAGAACACCTTATCACAGCAGGAGTTTTCCACAATCAGTTGAGCCAGCTTTGCCTGGGGTTCAATGTAATAATAGTTAGAACAATGAATAAATTTTTGAGCCTGTTCAATAATTGCATTTACCAGCACCGGATGGGAATGCCCCAGGGCATTTACAGCAATACCTGCAAGAAAATCGTAATATACCTTGCCATCTTTGTCCCATAGCTTCATTCCTTCACCTTTAGTAAAGCAAACCGGCAATCTGTCACCAAAAGTATTCAAATGATATTTTTTATCCAATGCGATTATTTCATTTAAGGTCATAAAAAACCGCCTCCTATTTATCATTGTAAATAATTATACATATAAATGCATAATTATTCAACAACATTTGCTAATTATTACTGAAATATATACTATAAAATTCAAATAAATTGAAAAAGATACAGATTGAAAGATTAAATTCATGGGAATAGAATGTAAATGAGAAGTATTAAAAACATCTTTTTGGATGGTAATTTTATGGAGAAGGCAATTAAAAAGCTAATAGAAATAGAGCATGAAGCCAAGAGACTGGTGGAAGAAGGATATGCACAGTCAGAAAAAATTCGGCAGGAAACTCTCGAAGAGTTAAAAAACATGGAAAGCAATATAAATGAAATGGCAAATTACAAGATTGAGCAGTTGAACAGGGAAAGCCGTTTGCATGCTGATGAGAAGATTAAAAAAATCAATGAAAGCACAGAAAAAAAAATTCATGCTCTTAAGGATTATGTAGAGAATAATCGGGAGACCTGGGAAAATCAGATTTTTAACCGGATTCTCGAAAGGTGAAATTATGCTGAAAGAAATAAAATATGGTGCACTCTCAGGCAAATCAAGAGCCATGTTTGGGAAGTTATTAAACAAGCATGATTATAAAGCCTTAATGCAGAAAAAGAATATCAGAGAGGTAGTGGCGTATCTTAAGCACAATACCCATTATGATGCAATACTTGACGAAATTGATGAGAATAATATCCACAGAGTAAGCCTGGAAAACACTTTAAAGAAAGATATAATAAACGACTATGCCAAATTTTTTAAATTTACCAGTGGGCAGTTAAAGGAGTTTATAAATGTATATTACAGAAAAGTTGAAATAGAGAGCTTAAAACTTATACTCAGAGCATTTGAAACTGGGAACGTAGAGCATTCCACACTTGAAGAATCATTAATATTCCTTAATAGGAACGATAAGCTGAATATATCTAAACTTGCGCTGTCGAGAGATTTAGAGGAGTTTCATTCAAGGCTTTATGGCACAAATTATTATGAATTACTAAAGCCGTTCATTTTTGATAATGCGGAAGCTCGTCTTTTTCACATGGAAATGACCTTAGACCTTTACTATATAAGAAGTATAAAAAGGACTTATGAAGTGCTGTTGAGCAAAGAAGACAGTGCAATTATAAAGGAGATGCTAGGGATTGAAGCCGATATTATCAACATATTCTGGATATATAGAAGCAAGAAATTTTATGATATCTCAAATGAGGTAATAAAAAGCTATCATGTGCGTATTAACGGTAAACTCAGCAAGAAGACAACAGCGAGTCTGATGAATGCTGCTGATTCAGAAGAGTATTTAGATATATTAAAGAAAACACCTTATGGTTTTTTGTTTGATGATCAGAATCAACTGTTCTTTGAGCATAATTATCTGGAATACATCTATAAGATTCATAAAATGTACTTCCGAAGACAGCCGTTTTCTGTTGCATGTATAATCTCATACTTAAGATTGAAAGAACTGGAGCTTGCAAATATTATTTCAATCATCGAAGGCATACGATATGGGCTTTCAGAAGAGCGAATCCAGAAATTTGTTGCGGGAATAACTCTATAAGGCAGAAAGGGTATCTGACAATGGCTATTGAACAAATGAAATATATAAGAATAATGGGTCCTATAAATAAGATAGATGAAGTTGTGCTTAAACACGTTATTAATAGAAATGTTCAGCTGGAGCCTGCTTATAAACATCTTAAGGTTCCGGGCTTAATTCCTTTTGAAGAAGATAATTCATTCGGTAATCTGCTAAAAAGAATGAAGGTACTGAATGAGAAATTTCATGTAAAGATTGAGGAATATGACAAAGAGACCGTCGAAAAAGAACTCCTAGTGCCAGTTGATGCTCTTGATATAGAGTCTTTTGTAAAAGATATTGAGGAGAGACTATCAAACTTCAGAAAGGACTCCGAGGCTGACAAGGCTGATATAAGGGAAAGAGAGCAGATTATTAAGCAGATACTTCCGTTATCATCTTTAAATATTAATATGGATGAACTTTTTCACTTTTCGTTTATAAAATTCCGTTTTGGGATGGCGCCAAAGGACTTATATAACCGACAGAAGAAGTATCTGGACGAATTGGATGTAGTTGTTGTACCGGTTTCGGAAGAGGGTAATAATATATGGCTGTCATACTTTATGCCTGCTTCAGCAGCACAGGTTGTTGATAATGTCTTTGCGACTATGGGGTTTACTCGGGTTAGAATATCTGATGATGTAAAGAGTACACCCAAGATTACTATTGACAGAATGAAATCAGAAATTGCTCATTTGCAAGAAAAACTTAAACAAGCCGGGGAGAATATGGAAAAGTATCTGGAAGAGCGGAGAGAAGAGTTTATCAGGATATTCCATAAAGTAATATATCTAAATAGATTAAATGAGGTTAAAAGATTATGCTCACACAGCCATGAAACCTTTTTTATGATTGGCTGGATCCCATGTGCAGATTATGACAGGCTTACCAAAGAAATTGCTGCAATAGACCAGATAGTCATTGGATGCGAAGACCCGGACTGCGTTATTAATGCCACTCCACCTACAGTAATGAAAAACAACCGGTTTTTAAAACCCTTTGAGAGCCTGGTTACAATGTATGGGTTGCCTTCTGCAAACGAGATAGACCCAACCCCATTGCTTGCAATAACATTTGTGCTTATGTTTGGGTTTATGTTCGGCGATGTAGGTCAAGGTGCAATTATTGCTATTCTGGGTTTGGTATTATATAAAATTAAAAAAATACCCTTAGGCGGCGTTATGGTTTATGTCGGTATATCTTCAACAATATTTGGATTTGTGTACGGCAGTGTGTTTGGTAATGAAGAAATATTATCTCCAATATGGATGAGCCCGCTTCACAGTAAGTCAAACATCAATACCATACTCTACGTTTCTGTGGGATATGGCGCATTTATAATAATAATAACCATGATTGCAAATATAATAAATTGCATCAAAATGCGCAAGTGGGGGAGACTTTTATTTGATAAAAACGGGCTTGCCGGTCTGCTCTTCTATGGCGGGCTTGTGGCTGTCGTATTAATTTACATTAAGACAGGACGTTTTATTCTATCAGGATTAGTCCTTATACCGGTGATTTTTATTCCCGCTCTGATGATTCTCTTTAAGGAGCCTCTGGAGAATTTAATATTGCGTAAAGATCATATTATGCCAAAGGAAAAAGGTATTTACTTTGTTGAATCGGGATTTGATATTTTTGAAACTTTGCTTTCATTCTTTTCAAGTACGGTTTCTTTTGCAAGAGTAGGTGCTTTTGCTCTCAATCATGCAGGCCTGTCCCTTGCGGTATGGACTCTTTATGGAATGATGAGGGGAGCGGGTGGGATTTTGACTGTGATTCTCGGTAATGTTATTACTATAGGGCTTGAAGGTCTCATTGTAGGAATTCAGTGCATGCGCCTTGAGTTTTATGAGATGTTTGGCCGTTACTATATTGGTGAAGGGCATGAATTTAAACCAATACGGGTTTTGGATGAGTAATTTAAATCAGCTGACAGAGTTCTGCCGGCAAGAATAAAAAATTATAGTCAATGGAGGTCATTTTTATGGGTTTAATATTAATTATCGCACTTGCACTGGTTTTATCAACAGTAGGTATAGGCGTTACCTGTGTTAATAAAGGAATCAAGGGCAAAAATTACAAGCAGCTTATGGGCATGAATGTAACTGCAATGGCCGGAATTCTAATTGTATCAACAATAGTACTGTTGTCCGGCGGAATATCTGCTTTTGCTGCAGAAGGCACCGAGGCTGTGTCATCATCTGCAGAAGGGCTTAAATACATTGCAGCTGCCTTAGCCATAGGTATTTCGGCAATAGGCTCCGGCATAGCCGTTGCGTCAAGTGGAGCAGCCGCCTTAGGAGCTTTAAGCGAAGATCCTAAAATCTTTGGTAAAGCTTTTGTGTTTGTCGGTTTGGCTGAAGGTATTGCAATTTACGGACTAATAGTTTCAATCCTTATACTGA
>DUNT01000010.1 GCA_012839205.1 Clostridiaceae bacterium | reverse complement strand
GATAATGCATGCTGATGGTGAAGAATGTCGGAAAGCCGTATGAGGGAGAACCTCACGTACGGTTTGATGAGGGGAAGGTGGGGAAACCCACTGACCCACTCTATAGCCCCCTTATGTCATTCTGAGCGAAGCGAAGAATCTTACCACCCCTATGTCATTGCTATGAATACACCATGTGGAACCTTTAGCCAATGTCATGCGTGCCGCTCAGGAATTTCATCCGGAAATTATTCGCGCCGCTCCGCAATCCATGCTCCGCTTCACGCATGACATGGGCAGCGGTTCCTCCACGTTCCTCCCTGCTAAAATTCATTTATCGTGGTGCGGTATCGCGTGGGAATTCTGAGCGGAATGAAGAATCTTTTGCGTTGACGTACAAGATCCTTCGACTCCGCTGCGCTGCGCTCAGGATGACAATTTGGGGTGCTGTGCTGCGCTTAGGATGACAATTTGGGGTGCTGCGCTACCCACAGGATGACATGGGCAGGCGGGTGCAGGGTTTATCAGTTACTTTTACTGAATAAGAACAGAAATTTTCTTACCTTGTCCTCCTGTGGTTAAAGGTTTAATGTAGATTTCCTCCTGCCCGGCGTTTTCGGTACGAAAGTATTTTGTATTAGTATTGTAATTGAGGGCCTCATTATCCGGCTCCCAATCAATAAGAAGGTCTGAGCTCAATGTTTCTACCGGTGTGTTTTCATTGCCCAGAACTGCGATATAATCGCCTTTATTGATTTTAAGATTATTTACTGCTGTAAAGATATCTCCTGACTTATTTATCTGGTAGGGTATATAATAAGTAACCACCCGGTGCAACCCACTGCTTTGGTTTTTATCGGAATCTGCAGCTTGTATCAGACGTGTTTCTTTAATTACTCCATCTATTACTGATATCTCACCGCCGATAACATAATTCTGTTCCATAAATGCGATAATGCTGTTTCCTGAATATCCTACTACTCTATAGTGGATATACTGTTTTTCAACATTTTTTGTTGAAATAATTATTATTGATGGCTGCTCATTATAAAAATCAATTATTTTAACAGGTTCAGGATTGCTGCTGTTTTCAAACATGCTGCTGTATGCCATTTGATAATCGCCATTTTTTCCGGTCTCCCATAATACGGCGAGTAAGTTATCCTGCAAAACCTTGTCTGGTTTGTTAATTCTGAAAAAGGTTATCCAATTATCCGTATAACTTGTATCATTTAAATTGATCTTCTGCTGAGAAACAGGTTTTCCCATCATCTCATTTTTCTCATTCTCATAAAGCGATTTGCCTCTGAAAAAGAAAACAGAGGTAATTAACAGAACAAAGCATGCCAGAATTACCGACATTTTTGATACTATACCATAATTAAAAATCATTTTGAATGCGATAAACTTTTTTCGGTTTTTCTCCTCATTTCCATTTCCTATTTTGTGAAAGACGGCATTACTCATTTTATGATGATTAAAATCGGAGAAAAATTTATTGGATTCATTTTTGATTATTTCTTTCATATTATTCATTTCATTCATTAACAATGCTCCCGGACAATAATGTTTTTAATTTTTCTCTTCCTCTATGAAGCCGTACTTTTACATTGCTCTGGCTTATTTTAAGTATGTCTGCAATTTCTGAGACCGATAAATCATCAATATAGTAAAGACATATTGGCACTCTGTATTTTTCAGGCAGATCCATTACAAGGCTGAAAACTTCGCCGCCTTCCACTTCTTCAAAAAGTCTATTGCTTTCACGCCAGGACTTACCAAAATCCTTTGATATTCCGACTGTTACAATTTTTCTGAAGGCAGCTGATTTAAAGTAATCCTTGCACAGATTTACAGTTATTCTGTATATCCATGTAAAATAGCTGCTTTCCTTTCTGAATTTATCCAAGTTTTCATATACTCTCAGAAAAACTTCCTGGTATATATCCTCTGCCTGTTGCCTGTCCCTTAAATAGTAATAGGCTAATTGATATATCTTTTTCCCAAACCTGAGCATCAGATATTCCAGTTGTTTTTCTTTATTCGGCATATTTTCATGTGGTGTGTTTTCAGTTGATATTTTTCTTAGTACTCCCATAACTCATCATACTTTTATGCCAGCCTGCCAACTATCAATTGAGCTGGCAGGCTCTTTATCAGTTTTTCAAAATTACATTCTGATTTCCTGCTTCATAAAAAACACATAGGATACAGCAAAGCAAATCATTGTTGCGGCTATTAAACTTACAAGATGCGGCCAAATTATAAGCAAACTCTGGGAAAACGGTAAAACCCCGGGGATGGCACCTATCAACTGATCCTGGGTTATAAATCCCAAGGCTCTTACACCAGGATTAAGCATGGTTATTACAGCTTCATTATAAACAGTTGATGGTGAGATCCTGTTTATCATAAGCTCAAGTTTGCTTTTGCTCAGTAAGGCTTCAACCGTTCCTGCTTTGTCAGCAGGGAAAAGCGCACCGGCTATTGCACCTGACAAAAGTCCTACAAAAACCGAAAGGAACAACCAAACTGCAATGCAAGCCAGGGCAGAGGTGGCTGTCTGTCGGAGAAGCAGTGAAAAGAGCTGTGATATTGCAAGCCAAAGCGATATATATAATATCGTCAGAACTAAAAACACAATTATCCTGAGTATTTCATCAGTGGTAGGGGGGATACCTATCATAATTATCCCGAGTCCGCCAATAGCCAGACCCATAGTAAGCACCATCAAGGTTATTATAGATACTCCCGCAAGAAATTTTCCGTTTATAACAGTATCTCTGGGGATTGGTTGTGCAAGCAGTCTGCTTAAGGAGCCTCTGTTTACTTCACCGTTTATTGAATCAAATCCAAGAGCTAAACCAACTAATGGCCCTAAAAAGGAAATAAATGAAACAAAGGAAGGTATTGAGTTTCCCGATGCAGTAAAAAGCCGTAAAAACACAAATGAGTTATTCTCCTGCTCAACGGCTGATCTTATGCCATATGCAGAGGCATATATAGCAGATAACCCTGTTATTGCCACAAGGAACAGTATAATTATGAATCTTTTGCTGTTGAGATGATCAGCCAGCTCTTTATTATAAAGTACCCGCAAACATTTAGATTTCATTTTTTCACACCTTCCTTTTCACAAAAGTATTGACTATAGATGTCGTCAAGATCTCTGCCGCTCTGCTTTAAGAACAAAAGCTCGTAATTATTGTCGCTTAATGCTTTAATTAGCTCCTTTCGGATATCTTCCCTGGATTCTACGAATATTCTGTTTTCTTCGTTACGTATCTTAACGTCTTCGTTAATCGATTTTATCAGCGAAATCAGCTTATCGTCGACAGGAGAGATACCCAATTCAAGAGTCAGATTCTTATCTTTGAACACCTTTTCTCCCAAGGTGTCAATCGGGCCGACTGCCAGCAGTTCACCGTCCACAAAAATCCCGACCCTGTCGCATATTCTCTGAACCTGATGCAAAAGGTGTGAAGATATCAGTACCGTCCTTTTATCCTTGCGGGCAAGCTCAGCAATAAGGCCCAGCATATCATTTATTCCTTCAGGATCAAGGCCCAGGGTGGGTTCATCAAGGATAATTATTTTCGGATCTTTCATCAGCGTATCAGCAATACCCAGCCTTTGCTTCATACCCCTTGAATATGTACCGACTTTCTTGTCAGCAGCATTTGTAAGTTTGACTCTTTCAAGCAGGTTATCAATTCTATCTTCGATTTCTTCTTTCTTTATATCGTTTAACCGGGCAACAAATCTAAGGTTTTCTCTGCCTGTCATATCTTCATAAAACCCTACATGGTCCGGAAGGTAACCTACAGTTTTTTTAACTTTTATGGTCTCTTTTATTGTATCAAGACCATTAATTTCTGCAATACCTTTTGTGGGTTCTGTAAGTCCAAGCAGCATCAGGATAGTAGTTGTTTTACCTGCTCCATTTGGGCCTAAAAGACCAAAAATTTCACCCTCGTATATTTCTAAATCAAGACTGTTTACAGCGGTTATATCCTTGTATTGTTTTGTAAGGCCCTGGGTCCTGATTATCACTTTTTTATCAGTCATTTTCATCGTCTCCCATAAGTTTTGAATACCCAATACAAACCAGCAACCAGTAGAATAATCACTCCTACTCCAATCAGCCCCCAAATGGTTGAGGTCTTTACCATAACTCTGAATTCAACAGAATCTCTTACTTCAGGGGTGTCGGCATTAATACTCACAACATAGTCACCGGCAATTGCTTTTTCATCCGATATGATATAAGCCTTAACATTAGCAAATTCACCCGGGGCAATATATTCAACTGAGTCTTTTTCAAATTCTACATCCCACCCATTGGGTTCCCAGGATGAGAGTTTTACATCCCGAAGCTCAGAGCTTCCTATATTCTGAATCTGGATATCTATTGGTGTTCGTTTACCTGCTGTTGTCTCAGCGTTTAGCCTGCCGGTAGGAGTGGTTACTTCCATTGCAAAACTTCCTGTAATAATTACTTTAAGCTCGGTGGCCAGAGTATCAGTGGATGATATGGCAGCGATGGGGATTATATATTCCCCTGCCTTAACATTTGCCGGGGGTACCACAGACACTTTCAATGTAGAGGTTGAATTTGGCTCGACTGGAATGCTGGCTATCTGCTTGCTGTCATATTGTCCGGAAAATTTTACCTGCCAACCTCTTTGAACATCTGCTCCAAGACTATATGTTTGGTCCTCATTTTTATTGTTGGTGATTTTAACCTCGAAATCAAAGGTTGTATCGCTGGAACCTTTTAATTCGGAATAATTGGCCTGAAGCTGACCTTTGTTATCAACATCTTCTTTTATATTGTACTCAAGATTCAATCTGTCACTGTAGCTGCCGGATGAGGCCTCTAAAGTTACAGTATGCCTTCCTTCCTCAACATTATTAGGAATCTTAACAGTTAAAACAATGTTTTGGGTGTTTTTCCCCACATAGACCTTGTCTATAACTCTTCCGCCGCCCTCAATGAAAGCTTCCCAGTTTTGGGGCAGCGAAATAATATTAAGGTTAACCAGCATATCTGTGCCGGTAGTATTTGAAATTGTAATGCTGGTGTCAATATTTTCACCTGACCTTGTGGATATACTCGGATATGTAGTGTAAATTGAAAGTCCTTCCGCTGCTGATGCCTCAACTGTCGGAACCATTAATAGCATAAACATTACAGCCAGAGTTAGAGATAGTGCAAATTTGGTTTTTTTGTTAAAAACTCTTTTTATCATAGGTGTTTAATCCTCCCATACAATTTTTGTTTTTTACTATTTTGACGAATTATGAAATGATCAGGTTACAAAATAATCTTATTTTTTTTAAACAATTGCCGGCAACCACAGAATAAACGATTCACCGGTTCATAAATTAAAAAAATTAAAATAAAACACCTGAAGCAGGAGAATAAACGTTAAAGACTCTGTATACTTTCATGAAATTCGATTAGACTTTGAAAAGTATAGGTTCTGCTTGTGTCAGACTTTAAGATGTATTATTATTATTAGAATAGAACTTCGATTTTTTTAGGGTGAATTTATGTTTAGATGGTATGAGGAAGCCAAGTCAATAGTGGAAAGAGATCCGGCAGCCAGAAATGTCTTGCAGGTTGTTTTTCAATACCCAGGCTATAAGGCTGTACGGATGCATAGAATAGCTCATTGGTTTCATAAGCGGGGGCTATATTTTATAGCACGGGGGATTTCTCAGTTTGCACGGCATAAAACCGGTATTGAAATACATCCGGGAGCAAAGATTGGAAAATGCCTTTTTATAGACCATGGCATGGGTATAGTTATCGGTGAGACAGCCGAAATCGGGGACTACTGTACAATCTACCATGGTGTAACTCTTGGGGGTACTGGAAAAGACAAAGGGAAACGGCATCCCACTGTTGGCAATAACGTACTAATCAGTGCAGGGGCAAAGATTTTAGGGCCTATGAAAATAGGAGACAATGCAAAGATTGGTGCCAATGCTGTTGTATTGCGAGAGGTTGACGCTGATACTACAGTAGTGGGTGTGCCGGGAAGAGCGGTAAAACGCTCCGGAGAAAGAATTCGTCAAAGCTTTGAGTTGGATCAGATACATATTCCTGACCCTGTATCCCAGGAATTCTGTAAAATGAGATTAGAAATTGAGAGGCTTAAAGCTGATCTTTCCGCATATGAGGAAGCCCTTAAATCTATTAAAAGCAGTCTTGAATCTAATACAAATAATGAAGATAATAAGGATAATGAAGGTGAAACACAAAGTGAGGAGAGGAATATATGAGGCTTTATAATACGCTGACAAGACAGAAGGAAGAATTTGTTCCGCTTGAAGAAAACAAGGTAAGGATGTATTCCTGCGGTCCTACTGTATATAATTATGCTCATATTGGCAATCTGAGGACTTATGTATTTATGGACATTCTCAGAAGAACGCTTAAGTATAACGGATATGAGCTTTATAACGCAATGAATATTACAGATGTAGGGCATCTTGTTTCTGATGAGGATGAAGGCGAGGACAAGATGTTGAAAGGAGCCAGAGAGCAGAAGAAGACCCCTTGGGAGATTGCAGAGTATTTCACAGATGTCTTTATGAAAGATATAGCTGCTCTCAATATAGAAAAGCCGGAAGTAATACCTAAGGCTACCGAGCATATAAAAGAAATGATAAATTTTGTAGAAGGACTGCTAAATAAAGGGTATGCCTACGAAACAAGTGACGGGATATACTTTGACATATCAAAGTTTGAAGATTACGGGAAACTGTCACGGCTGAACCTTGAGGAGCAAATGGCCGGTGCCAGGGTAGAGGTTAACGATGAAAAACGCCATCCTGCAGACTTTGCTCTTTGGAAAAAAGCTCCCAAGGAACATATAATGCAGTGGGAGAGCCCCTGGGGGATGGGATACCCCGGCTGGCATATAGAATGCTCAGCTATGAGTAAAAAATACCTTGGCGATACATTTGATATTCATACCGGCGGTGTAGACCATATACCTGTCCATCACGAAAATGAAATAGCCCAGTCAGAGGCTCTTATAGGGGAACCTGCCGTTAAATACTGGCTCCACGGCGAATTTATGATGGTTAATAACGGGAAGATGTCAAAGAGCCTCGGCAACACTTATACTATTGCGGATTTAAGGGAAAAAGGCTACAATCCCCTGGCTTTCAGATATATGTGCCTGAATGCTCATTACAGGAATAAACTCAATTTCACCTGGGATGTTATGCAGGCATCACAGGTGTCATACGACCGATTTATTGAAGGGGCCCTGCAGCACAAAGAAGGTGCGGCAGAGATTCCGAAAGATGTTTTAGATTCATTTTTGGCTGAATTTGAGGACGCCATTAATGATGATTTAAACATTCCAAAAGCGTTGGGTGTTGCATGGAACATGGTTAGATACCCGGAAAAATCCAAAGATATATATCAACTGCTTTTGAAGATGGATGAGGTTTTTGGACTCGGAATTAAGGATGCTGAAAAAAAGAGTGAAGCTGAGCCGGAACTGGACAAAGAAATAGAGCAGCTTATTGAAGAAAGACAGCAGGCGCGTAAGGAGAAAAACTGGAAGCTATCTGATGAAATACGGGATAAGCTGAAAGAAATGGGTATTGAGCTTCAGGATACACCTCAAGGGGTGAAATGGAGAAGAATATAATCCGATGGGATGATACAAAGAGGAGCGGAGAATGGCAAAGTTTCGCAGCAAATACGTTTGCAGTGAGTGTGGATATGAGAGCAGCGGATGGATGGGCAAATGTCCCTCCTGCTTAAAGTGGAATACTTTGATTGAAGAGGTTATTGAGGACGCTCCTTTACAGAATCGAACCCTTGATTTAACATTACCTCAGATTACACCTCTCTCTGAGGTTGAAGTTATGGCAATGGCCAGAATCAAAACCGGAAGCAATGAACTGGACAGAGTTTTAGGAGGAGGCATCGTGCCTGCATCCCTGATTCTTATAGGTGGAGAGCCGGGTATAGGCAAATCCACCTTGATTTTGCAGATATGCGCTCAAATTGCTAGATCTAATCGCGTTATTTATGTGTCGGGAGAAGAGTCTGTAGGGCAGATTAAACTTAGAGCTGACAGGCTGGATGCGGTAAGTGATTCTATTTACATGGCTTCCGAGACATCCTATGAAAAAATAGAAGGTTTAATACTAAAAGAAAAACCTGATTTTGTAGTAATAGACTCAATTCAGACGGTTTACAGCGAAAATTTATCCTCAGCTCCCGGCAGCGTAAGTCAGGTCAGGGATGTGACAGCTAAACTTTTACGCATTTCCAAGAAAAACGGTATTACTGTTTTTGTGGTTGGTCATGTAACAAAAGAAGGAGCCATTGCAGGGCCGCGGGTTTTAGAACATATGGTGGACACGGTTTTATATTTTGAAGGTGAACGCCATCTGGATTTCAGAATTCTAAGAGCAGTAAAAAATCGTTTTGGTTCTACAAATGAGATTGGAATTTTTGAGATGACTTCAAAAGGCCTGCTGGATGTAGCTAACGCATCATCTTTGATGCTGGAGGGCAGAAGTTCTGATGAGCCGGGATCGGTTGTTGTGGGACTTATCGAGGGTTCACGGCCAATGCTTGTAGAGGTTCAGGCATTAGTATGCCCAACCAGCTTTGGAATGCCAAGACGACAAGCCACCGGTATGGATTATAACCGTTTGACAATGCTGATGGCTGTACTTGAAAAAAAAGTTGGGATGCAGCTTAACGCATTTGATGCATACCTGAATGTAGCGGGGGGATTCAAACTGGATGAACCCGCCGCTGATTTGGGAGTTGTGGCAGCCATTGCATCCAGCTTTAGAAATAAAAAAATAAACCCCTCTACCGTGTTTTTCGGAGAGGTGGGTTTAACCGGTGAAGTAAGATCTGTAAACCAAATGGATAAGCGGATTACAGAAAGTCTCAGGCTTGGATTCAAAAGATGTATTTTACCCAGGGTGAACATGAGTACTGTCAGTGAATATAAAAAAGAAATAGATTTAGTTATGGTTTCAACAGTAGAAGAAGCCTTGTCTGAGACATTATCTTAGGGTGTATTTTCCAAAAAGCCGCAGTCTCTCTGATTCTTTCAGAATTATGTCGTATAAATTAAGATCCAGATTATTACATAGTGTTGTGAGATAAAAAAGGTGTCTTCCCATATCCTTTTCCAGCAGGTCATGGCAATTGGGGCACAATTTACCTTCCAGATGAGAACTCATAAAGTCCTTTATCTTAGTGTACTCTATATCTTCCGGATAATCCTGCTTACTGGCATTTATTTTAATACATCCGCATTGGGTTACAGCTTTGGAAATGGTTCTGTTTATACGTGCATTTGAATCCTGAAGTTTTGACATTTGATCCAGTATACTCTTATTGCGGACCAAAAGCTCCTCTACAGCGTATTGGAAGCTGTCTAATGTGGTTTCTTTCATTTTACTCATCTAATAAAACTCCCCTTGCTGTTATTTTACTTTCTTCAATTATATTTACAAAATTGACATTTTGTCAACGTCCTTGACGTTTAAATATTTGTATGTTATTCTTTTCCTGAGTTACATAGAGACCTTATCAAGAGAGGTAGAGGGACAGGGCCCGATGAAACCCGGCAACCGGCAAGTTAAGCCATGGTGCCAATTCCCGCAGGATATGTCCTGACAGATGAGGAGTGTTATTGATATATTCTCTTCATTTGAAGAGATTTTTTATATCTTTTTTTATGGGTATATATTTCATTGGACAGATAAATAACAATATTGACTGGCTGGAAGGAAAGCATTTAATTAATGCAAAAGGAGAGATAAGAATGTCTGCAAAAAAATTATTTACATCGGAATCGGTTACAGAAGGGCATCCTGATAAAGTCTGCGATAAAATATCTGATGCGGTGCTGGATGCGATTATTGAGCAAGATCCATATGGACGTGTTGCGTGTGAAACGGCTGTGACAACGGGTATGGTACTGGTTATGGGTGAAATTTCAACAAACTGTTATGTTGATATCCCAAGGATAGTTCGGGAAACAATTAAGGATATTGGCTATGATAAGGCCGAATATGGGTTTGACTGTGAAACCTGTGCTGTTATTACCTCCATTGATGAACAGTCCGGCGACATAGCCCTTGGCGTTGATGAAGCTCTTGAAAGCAAAAAAAAGATAATAGATACAGATATTAAAGAAATCGGTGCCGGAGATCAGGGAATGATGTTTGGCTATGCATGTGATGAAACTCCTGTACTTATGCCTATGCCCATATATATTGCCCACAATCTTACCGAAAGACTGACCGAGGTGAGGAAAAAAGGGATTCTCTCTTATTTGAGGCCAGACGGGAAAAGTCAGGTTACAGTTGAGTATGACGGGGACAAACCTGTCCGCATTGACGCAGTTGTAATATCATCTCAACATAGCGAAGATGTTGAGCATAGTCAAATCGAAAGAGATATTATTGAGCATGTAATAAAGCCTGTAATACCTGCCAGATTTCTGGATAAAGAAACAAAATTCTATATCAATCCCACCGGAAGGTTTGTAATAGGAGGCCCACGGGGTGATTCGGGACTTACAGGCAGAAAGATAATTGTGGATACCTACGGGGGTATGGGCAGGCATGGCGGTGGTGCCTTTTCCGGTAAGGATCCGACAAAAGTTGACCGTACAGCTGCCTATGCCGCAAGATATGTGGCTAAGAATATAGTGGCTGCCGGTATAGCCAGACGGGTAGAAGTACAGCTGGCCTATGCCATAGGTGTTGCTTCCCCGGTTTCAATACTTATTGATACTTTCGGAACCGGGAAAATATCAGATGAAAAGATTTCCCGGCTGGTAGCCAAAAACTTTGACCTAAGACCTGCTGCTATGATTAACATGCTGGATCTAAGAAGGCCTATATTCAGAAAAACTGCGGCATATGGGCATTTTGGAAGAAATGATCCTGATTTTACATGGGAAAGAACTGATAAAGCAGATATTCTCAGAAAAGAGGCGGGGCTATAATGCACCCGCTTTTTTAGCAATTGGGTGCCCGGCTTATCTCGCTGGAAACCTTGCACCCGTGTAAAACAGTCAAACTGTAAAAAGTGCGTGAGTGATGTCAATATACTGGAAGTGAGAGATGAGATGTGAGAAGTGAGATGTTTGCTCGTATTATTTTTATACAATTTCTTAATTCCAACCTCGCAACTCTCACCTCCCCAATTGATGGATTCACTTAAGCGGCGCATTTGACTCACTCTACAGGCACTGTATGTATCTTGCAGCCGCATTCTAATGGGGCTAATTAACTGATTATATCGGTTACGAATATGGTAGGATTTTCACGAAGATCGATTTCATAAGGGGTAAAAACAGGCGGTCCATCCTTTTTTGTGATGACCGATACCTTAGGACGCAAAGAAGCCATGCCTTTAGACGGCAGGACACGAGCAACTTCCCCGGTGTTCAGAAGCACTACAACGTCCTTAGGATATATAGCGATGCTGTTAATGAAAGTTTTCATGATTTCGGAATCAAATTGAGATTCATTGTCGGCCATCAGATACTCGGCTGCTTCATGGGGCATAAATCGTTTTCTGTAAATCCTGTCAGCAGTAAGGGCGTCATAAACATCCGCAATACTGATAATTCTGGCCCCCAGCTCGATGTCATAATTCTTAAGTCCTGCAGGATAACCAGTACCATCCCATTTTTCATGGTGCTGAGATATAATACGTGCTGTTTTTTCACTTACACCAGGCATCTGACGGGCAATTTCATAACCATATAATGAGTGTCGTTTCATTATTTCGAATTCTTCATCGGTAAGTTTTCCTGGCTTATTAAGAATTGAGATGGGTATCTTACACTTTCCCACATCGTGCAAAATTGCAGCCATTGCCAATTCATGAATCTCATCATATTGAAGATTCATAGCTTTGGCGGTTATAACTGAATATATGCATACGTCTACAGAATGAAGGAATGTATAATTGTCTATGTCCCTGATTCCCGTCAGTGTCATAAAAAGCATATCGTCATTCAGTATATGACCGACCATATCGTATACGGTTTCTTTTAGCTGGACTAAATCATATTTCTTATCGTTCCTGATGCATTCCATTATTCCTTTAATACTGGAAAAGGCATCCCCATAAACCCGGTCCTCATTAAATTCCTCAAGCTCCACACCATCTTTTTCAACATAAATATAAGGCACATCGTAAGATTTAAGTTTGCTGATATAGCGGGGCTTTATGGTAAATCCTTTAAGGAGCAGAATTCGTCCATCCTTAAGCACCACATCTTTTGCAAGTATCATACCGGCTTTGACTTCATCAAGTGAAAGCTTCTGCATATATTCCTCCGGGTTCACACACCACGATTATTGGGCATAGTATGATTCATAAAAGGTAAATAATTTATACCCTTTAATAAGGAGGCAATTTCGTGGAAACGCTTGTTTTAATTGTTCTGTCAATTTTCGCTTTTCTTGGAATGAGTTATACAATATTATACTTTTTAAGTCAATACAAGTCAACATACCCCGACAAAGGCCTCAGAATCATATTATATTTACCACAAAATTTTAGCTCAAAACTTGAAGGCATTATCAGACAAATCTTCGCTGAAAGTATCCCCAGAAGGCTGATGGCGGATGGGAAAATATACATTATGGCGTCTGGGGAGGATGTTGAAACTGTACGAATACTGGAGAGATTAAGTAACACGTATCCTATAGAAATGTTGCCCGAGCAGATTTCATATTGTATGATAACAGAGAGAGAAAATATCTCAGATTTACAATAGGGGAAAACAGAGGAAAACGTGGAACAGATTAAAGGAACAATATGCAATGTCCGTTATACCAATACTAAAAGTGGATATTCGGTCTGCGATCTAAAAACAGATAATACGCAGATTACGCTGGTAGGAATTATGCCTATGTTAGTTGAAGGCGAAAACATAGTTGCTACCGGTGAGTATGTCACCCATCCCGAATATGGCAGACAGTTTAAGGTTCAGCAATGTGAAAGAAGCATTCCCACTTTAGAGGAAGAGATAGTACAGTACCTTTCAAGCGGTTTTATCAAGGGTTTGGGGAAGAAAACGGCGATTAATATCGTAGAGAAGTTTAAAGATAAAACCTTCGAGATTTTTCAATTTGATCCCCACAGGCTTGCTGATGTTAAAGGAATATCACCGGAAAAGGCACTGCTTTTTGGACAAGCCTTTTTGGAGCATGAACACATGAGAAACATTATAATGTTCATGCAAAAATACGGTGTATCATCAGAGATTGCGGCCAAAATATGGAGCAGGTTTGGTATCCGGGCCGAAAATGAGGTGAGGCAGAATCCATACAGATTAGCCGAACCGGATATCGGGCTTTCCTTTTCCATATGTGACAGGATAGCATTATCTCAGGGTATTGAACCAACAAATTTAGAACGGCTTAAGAGCGCACTTCTGTATGTCTTATCGGCCGGAACAACCAAAGGACATACTTATTTACCGAAAAATGAACTTATTAAACTTGGGGTTAAGCTGACGAAGGTTTCAGAAGAGTTACTCGATAATGCTTTTGATTCTCTATTATTAGAGGAGATGATATTTGTTGAAAGGCAATATCCCGACAGAGTTTATTCTGAGGAAATGATTAAAGCCGAGCGTTACGTTGCAAGAAAACTTACCGGACTAAATACTGAAAGAGATGATTATTGGATAAAGGATTGTGATAACCTTATCAAGGCTTATGAAAGGGAGCACAATGTTTATCTGGACACTATTCAGAAAGAGGCAATAAAATGTGCCTTATCCAATAGGATATGTGTTATAACCGGAGGTCCGGGTACAGGCAAAACAACCATTATAAGAACCCTTATAGAGATATTTGAAAGCAAAGGACTTTCAGTCGTTTTAGCCGCACCTACCGGGAGAGCTGCAAAACGTGTAAGCGAAACCTCGGGGTACGAAGCCAAGACAATTCACAGACTTCTGGAGGTAGGATACAGCATCGAAGAAAATGAAAAGCCGTATTTTATGAGAAATGAAGACAATCCGGTATTGGCAGATGTGATGATAATTGATGAAGCATCCATGATAGATATTGTTATGATGGAGGCATTAATGAAAGCCTTCTCCTGGGAAGCAAGCCTCATTCTGGTGGGGGACTCCGATCAATTGCCATCAGTTGGACCGGGAAAGGTGTTATCGGATATAATCGAGTGCGGAACCTTTCCGGTGGTCAAACTCAAGACTATATACAGACAAACTGAAGAAAGCAGTATCATCACCAATGCACACCTTATTAACCAGGGTAATATGCCGGCTGTAAATGAGGAGGAAGGAGACTTTTTCTTTATCCCAAGACTGAGTGGAAGGGACGTAATAAATTGTATTACCAGCCTTTGCACCAATCATATAAATAAACAGTTTGGAATTGACGCTAATGATATTCAGGTAATTTCACCCATGCGGAAAGGGGATACCGGTGTCAGGAATCTCAATAACGTACTGCAAGAGGTTTTGAACCCGGAAAGTGAGGATAAGCCCCAAAAGCTGTTTGGAAATACCATGTTCCGTTTAGGTGACAGAGTTATGCAGATTCGCAATGACTATTCACTCCCATGGACACTAACCGATAAAGATGGCTTTATCAGTGAGGGATTAGGTGTTTATAACGGGGATATGGGAGTAATTACGGATATTGATTTCAAAGCTGAGCTTATAACAGTCCGTTTTGATGATAACAGGGTATGTGAATATAAATTTGACAGGCTGGAAAGTCTTGAACATGCTTTTGCAACTACAGTTCATAAAAGCCAGGGAACCGAATTTCCCGCAGTAATAATATCACTCTTTGGAGTGCCCAAGAGTCTTGCCTGCAGGAATTTGCTCTATACGGCGGTAACCCGGGCAAAAAAACTGGTGGTTCTGGTAGGTAACCCCACTATAATGGAAGAAATGATAAGAAACACTAATGAAAGAGAGCGATATTCCGGTCTAAAGGAGAGGCTTATGTGATAAAAGAGAAAAACGATAATGTTTCTGTTTTTGAGAAGCTAATTCGGCTGATATATCCGGCAAAATGCATGGTTTGCGATATGGTGCTAAATGAGGATACACCCACGTATATTTGCCAACCATGTAAAAAGAGCCTTCCCCGTTATCTGAAAGGATTTGCAAAAAGCGTGCAGACACCATATTTAGATGGAATTTTTGCTGCTTTCTACTACAGGGACGGAGTGGAGACTGCTATTCATAATATGAAATTCAAAAGTAATCCTAGATTAGCCCAAACAATGGGAAACCTGATTTGTGAAGAGCTGATGCAGTATCAGCCGCTGCCGGAGTTTGATTTTATAATACCTGTACCAATGCATCCAAAGAAAAAAAGACAAAGAGGCTATAACCAGGCTGAACTTGTGGCAAAGGAGGCGGCTGGGATTCTTAACAAAGAGGTACACACCGATATACTTTTAAAAACACAGAATACCAGACCGCAAATACAGCTGAAAAGAGAAGAGCGATTAAGAAATCTTGAGAGTGCTTTTACGATAAATAATAATACTGTTACAAAAAAGAACCTCAACAGACATATTTTATTGGTGGATGATGTGCTGACTACTGGTACTACTATTAATACATGTGCTAAAATATTAAAAGATAATGGTTTTTCATATGTTTATGCATTGGTTATAGCAATTGCCCAAAAATGACGATATATAAAATGGAGTTGTTTTGGAGGTGTAATTATGCCAGAAGTCAAAAATTGCCGCAGATGCAAAAAAATATTTATGTATACCATGGGTCCGCAGATTTGCGATGCCTGCAAAAAACTGGAAGAGGAAGAATTCGAAAAAGTAAGGGTATTTGTCAGAGAGTTTCCGGGGGCTACTGCTCAGGAAGTATCTGCAGAGACGGGAGTCTCCACCCATTTGATTTATCGTTTTCTGAAGGAAGGACGGCTGGAAGTTGCTGAGTCGAGTCCAATTGCACTTCAATGTGAAAATTGCGGTACCAGAATTAAAAGCGGGCGTTTTTGTGTAACATGCTCCAAACGTTTAGCAAATGATATGATAAGAGCAGGGCAAAGTTTGATGTCAAAAAGCGATGAGAAAACATATAAATCAGAGTCAAGAGGCTTACGGTATCTGCATGGCGAACGTAAGGATGAAAACTAGATATTAAAACTTAAATTTTTTTTAATAAATCAAAATTTCTGTTAAGTGTGGTAAAGTAACTGACGATAATAAAAGTGGCAGGATATTTATCTCATTCACAAAAGATTAATATGCTGAAATTCTGGCAAATGTGATAAAGTAGGAGAGGAATTAACCATGAAGATTTGGGGAGATATTCCCAAGGTAACGGGTATCTATGGAAATACCAGTAAGATTGGCAGATATACCAAGACAGGAGAGGTATCATCTAAGAAAGATGAACTCTCAATTTCCGGGAAAGCGAAGGACTTTAGTATAGCAATGCAAGCTGTGAGACAAATCCCGGATGTCAGGCAGGATAAGATTAATGAGATTAAACAAAAGATGGATAGCGGTGAATATTCAGTTAAGGCATCAGAGGTTGCAGAAAAGATATTAACAGCATTTAAAGATAGTAAAATATAAAATAAACAACATGAAAAATAAAGACGAAATAACCAAGGGTTATTTCGTCTTTAATTTATGCCGATAAAAAATATGAACGATAATCTATTATCAGTTTTCCGGGAGGCGCCAAAAATGCATGATAAAAATCTGGCAGAGAACCTTATAACAGCTTTACGCTATGAATATAAAACATATATGGAGATTTTGAAACTTGCTGAAAGCAAAACGGATTCTCTTGCAAAAAATGATGTGGGAGCTATTGTAACTATTTCTGAAAAGGAAAGGAAAATGGCTGAGCAAACATTAAAGCTGAATCAGGCAAGAGAGCAAATTATTAAATCAATGGCCGAAAGACTTGATGAGGATTATGAAACACTGACTGTAGCAAAACTTAGTAAGCTATTAAAAGAGCCATACAGTAAACAGTTGGAGGAAATCCAGACTGAAATGACAGAACTGTTGGCAAAACTTACTGCTCGGAATGAGATTAATAAAAAGTTAATTGAGAACGCCATAAAATATCTGGATTTTAATATTCAGCTATTGGCTGGACCCAACCCCGCCTCAGCAACATACGGGAAAGGCGGACTGGAGGTATCATCGGCCAATAACCGAAGTATGCTTGATTTAAAGTATTAATAAGAAGAGGGGGTTAATATGTCAATAAGTTTTTTTGGATTTGATACGGCTATTTCAGGCTTGTCAGCAAATCAAAAGGCGCTTGAAGTCACAGGACACAATGTGGCTAATCTTGGCACCCCCGGTTATTCAAGACAAAATGCCATTATGGCGTCATCAGCTACTAAGATTTACGGGAACTGGCATGTTGAAATGGGTGTTGATATACAACAAATCCGACAGATTCGCCATACTTTTAATGACAATATATATCGTAACGAAAGTAATAACCTGGGCTATTGGGAAAGCAGGTACAAGGCTGTAACGGATTTGGAATCTATTTTAGGGGAACCGATGCAACAAGGTTTTCAGGTAGCTCTTAATAATTTTTGGGATGCTTTCCAGGAACTTAGCAAAGCGCCTGAAAGTCTCACTATAAGAGCTTTGGTCAAACAAAGAGCAGACTCTCTTGTAAACTATCTCAATCAGGTGGGAAGTCAAATAAATAAACTTCAAAACGATTTAAACACAGAAATAAAGGCTCGTATTGATGAAGTAAATGATATAACTGAGAAATTAGCAGCTCTGAATGTTAAGATAATGAGTGCTGAGGCTGCCGGGAACCTTCCTAATGACTATTATGATCAGAGAAATGAATTGTGTGACAGGCTTTCTAAACTGGTAAAGGTGGAGACATGGGAAACACGGGACGGAAGTATGGATATTCTGGTTGGCGGATATTTTCTTGTAAGCAAAGGTGAGCAGAAAAGACTGGTGGCAGCACCCAATGAAGCCCTTTCACATTTTTATACACCAATGGTTGAGTACACAGAAGGAAATATACCAATAGATGTGGGGCAGGGAATTATAAAAGGATTAATGGAAGCAAGAGGCGAGGTCAGCGGGGCAAAAGGAAGCTATGACAATGGCTCACCGAATATCACCGGAGATATTACTATTGCAGTAGATGTATCTAATACAAGCGCTGATTACCTTTCAAATGTAAAAGCCAATATAGCAACACTGGTTGAGGACTTAAAAGTAAGAGGCATAGATTATAACTTGAGGCTTGTAACCTTTGGCGGGGATGAACCGGTTACCAACGCAAACTTCGGGAAAAATGCTGACGCTCTCATCGCAGCTATTCCTGACACACCCAACGCAGGAACGTCCAATGATTTTGCCGATGTTGTAAATGCCGTTAACAGCAACTCCTATGCTGAGGGAGCAAATAAATATCTTATGGTTTTTACAGGTGAAAGCATAAACGGAAATGGTGAAATTGCAGACGACATTACAATAAGCGAGTATATCTCGATATTGAATAAAAACGGGATAGCCGTTTCTGTTGCAACTGATCCTATATATCATAACGAGGGAGATGCCGGAGAAAGAGGCTGGAATATAATAGCTGAAAGAACTGGTGGAAAGCTGTATTCCAGCACTGCAGACACTGATTTTGATATACTCGTAAAGAGTATATCCTCAGATATAAACAAGGATATAAATACTAAAATAGCATCTGTCCCCGATAACCTTAATATTATATCCTCGGTAAGAAAGCAGTTGAATGCTCTTATTAACATTATGGCAAGAGAGGTTAACAGACTCCATCTGTCAGGGAAAACTCTAACCGGCAGTGATGGTGGATTCTTTTTTGAACCAATAGAACCCAACTTGCCCATAGAACTGGGAAATATTAAAATAAGTGATGCATTGAGAGATTTAAATAATATTGCTGCATCCAGCTCAGATGCCAACGGCGACAATAAAATTGCACTTGCAATAGCGAATTTGAGAAACAGCAACCTCATGACCGGGAACAAAAAGATTCTAAGTTTGGATACCTACTATCAAAACATTATTATGGATTTGGGGAATAAAGGCTATGAAGCAGGTACAATGGCAGAAAGCTACAGAAATCTGGTAACACAGGCGGATGCCAATCGTCAATCGGTAATGGGGGTTTCTCTTGATGAAGAGATGACCAATATGATTAAATACAAATTCGCTTACAATGCAAACGCAAAAGTAATTGATGCAGTAAATCAGATGCTGGAAACAATCATGTTCAGAATGGGAGCATCTTAAAATAATTCTTTGTGAAAAATATTGTGGATTCTTAGCGTATTAAAGAATCTTAATTACCAAAAGGTCAGGTGATGTAATGAATAATACCACATTTATGGGTTTGGAAATAGCCATGCGGGGTCTGTATTCTTCACAGCGTGCTATGGCGAATATAGCTCACAATATTGATAATGTAAATACTCCGGGGTATTCCAGACAGGTAGTGAATCAAACCTCAGCCCGCCCGCTGCTGGTAGCAAACGGCGCAGGTATGTTGGGAATGGGCTCCGATGTTGTAAGTGTAGACAGAGTAAGAGATATCTTTTTGGATGAAAAGTATTGGAGTGAGGCTCAGTATCTTGGTGAGTGGAGCGTAAAAGCTACAATAATAGAAGATATGCAGACAATTTACAATGAGCCCAGCGACTATGGATATACAAAAATCATCAGCGATTTCTACAGCTCGCTTCAAAGCCTTACCACAGACCCGTCAAGCCTGTCCACCCGCGCTTTAGTAAAAGAAAAAGGTGTAGCGGTTGCAAAATACTTCAACAGCGTTGCCGTTCATTTCGACCACCTTCAGGAAGACCTGAACAATATGGTTAACGCTAAGGTGGAGGAAATAAATAATATTGCAGACCAGATAAGAGAGCTAAATCTTCAAATATATCATTTTGAAGTTATGGGTAATAAAGCTAACGATTTGAGAGACCACCGGGGATATCTGGTAGATAAGCTGTCAAGGCTGGTAAACTGCAGTGCATATGAGGTGGAGACCGGATTAAAACTTCCAAATGGAGAAAAAGAGACCCGTTTTGTTGTAACCATCAGCGGAAAGGCTCTGGTGGACCACGAAAAAGCTGTACACTTAAAGTGTGAAAGCCGGGAGACGAAACTGAATGAAGAAGACATAGAAAACCTATATGAAGTATCCTGGGCAGATGGCAATAAGCTGCAGCTAAAATCCGGAGAACTCAAGGCTTATATTGATATGCGGGATGGTAATGACGGTATAATCGGTTCTGATGGAAGAGCCAGTCCCAATTGCAAAGGCATACCCTATTACCAGAGAAAAATGAATGAATTTGTAAGAACCTTCGCCCTGTCATTTAATGAAGGAATTATCGACACTGATGGAGACGGTGTCCTTGACAATATCGAAGGGCATGTTGACGGTTTTACATTAAGCGGCAATACAGGAATTAGATTTTTTGCCATGCTGGATGAATACGGGCAACCAATTTCAAGTACTGAGTTTGAAGCACGTGCTCTGGATTATGCCTCAAAAATGGGCATTGCCGATGATCCTACAACTTCCTGGGATGAAAGACTGGTGGCAGGATATCAGAATATTACTGCACGAAATTTTTCCATCAGTTTCGATATTGAGGAAAATCCCAGCGAGAACATAGCTGCATCTTCCAATGCCGGTGAAGCAGGGAATAATGAAAACATCAATAAATTACTGGCAATGCGCCATAACACGTATATGTTTATGGAAGGCGCACCGGAAGACTTTATTAAGACAGTTATTTCATCAATGGGTGTAGATGGCCAGCAGTACAATCAATATCTGGATGTTCAGGAAGGCATAGTAATGCAGATAGATAACAGGCGTCATTCAATATCAGGGGTTTCTCTGAATGAAGAGATGACAAACCTTGTTAAGCATCAGCAGATATACGGTGCTGCAGCCGCTATGATACAATCCTACAGTGAGATACTGGATATACTTGTAAACCGTATGGGGATATAAACCAAGAACGGGGACATTTCTCAGCAAGAATGAGCCGCAGAGCAGAGATGTGTCCCCATTAACAGGAGGTAAATACAATGAGAATTACCAATAACATGCTTATAAATAACATGATGCAAAGCCTTTCAGGCAATTTAATGAGAACACAGAAATATTTTAATCAGCTCGCTTCGGGTAAGAAGATAAGCCTTCCGTCAGATGACCCAATTGTAGCATCAAAGGCCTTGAAACTTCGTACTGATGTGTCTGAAATTGCCCAATACAAGCGAAATACAGATGATGCCACAGCCTGGATGGATATCACAGAAGCAACCATGAGCCAAATGACCGATTTAGTACATAGAATGAAGGAAATCACCAATCAAGCTGCTAATGGGACAAATACCGATGAAGATTTGCTGAAAATCAGAGAAGAAGCTTCTGAGCTGAGGTCTCAGTTAATAAGTCTGGGTAACGCAACTTATGCCGGAAGATATATCTTTTCGGGCTATAAGACAGATAAGCCCTTATTAAATGATGATGGTACATATAATATCGATGTTAACAACAGTGAGCAAATTAGATTTGAAATTGGTATAGGGGATAACATCAATATAAATGTGCCGGGGAGTGATTTGTTTAACAGAACCATAGTGGGAGCTTCCGCCGGAAATAAAAGTGAATTTGTGGATACCTTTGACAAAGTTATAGCGGCTATGGACTCGGATGATAAATCTGAGCTGTCAAAACTATTAGGTGATTTAGATGATGAATTAGGCAATCTGTTGCGTGTAAGAGCAGGTTTAGGCGCCCGTATGAACCGTGTTGAATTAGCAGCAGGCCGGCTTGAAGATGATAATGTCAATTTCACTAAACTAATGAGTAAAAACGAAGACGTTGATATAGCAGAGGCAATAATGAAATTGCAGAATGAAGAAAATGTTTACAGGGCATCGTTGGCAACGGGAGCCCGTGTAATACAGCCTTCTTTGGTTGATTTCCTTAAATGACAGACCTAATATATGCGGTTAACCTATTGTCATTCTGAATGAAGCAAAGCGGAATGAATAATCTTTTTAAATTGTCAGTTGTTATGCGGTAAAGATAACTAAGAGATGTCAATTAGTTAGTTAATAATATAGTATTGCGGAGGTTTTTTACTATGCAATTGAATACAGCACATTTCGGAAAAATTGAGATTAATGAAGAGGATTTTATTTATTTCCCGGAAGGTATTCCGGGGTTTGAACAGAGTAAAAGATATGCGCTGATAGGACATGATACCAAGGATTCAGTTTTCTTCTGGCTTCAGAGTGTTGACATGCCAGAATTATGCTTTGTTGTCACCGACCCGTTTATGGTTTATGATGGATATGGGGTTGATGTGGAAGACGAAGATGTTGAGCTACTGGAAATAACCGATACAAATAAGGTCTTAACCTTGACTATTGTTGTAATTCCTGAGAATATGGATGAAATAAGGGTCAATCTTAAAGCTCCTATAATTATAAATACAGAAAAGAAGCTCGGCAAACAGATAATTCAGCAAAATGACAACCTCCCGATAAGATATTACCTGAAAAGTTGAACTAATTATATATCTGTCAGCCAAAACGATAATGAAGGATCTGCCTGATTATTGATAAGATTCTTCGTTTCACTCAAAATAGCATGAAACCTAGTTCGACTTACAAAGAATGCAGGCTCAAATGGGCTTTTGAGGAGTGATACGATGCT
>DUNT01000009.1 GCA_012839205.1 Clostridiaceae bacterium | reverse complement strand
GGGTTTTCCCGCCGTTAATTATCTGTATAAAGCAAGATATTCACAATTATTTATAGCAAAAATGATGTAATTAGCAGTCAGTTTTGAAGGTCCCTGGCCATTTAATGGTATCAGAATGGCGTGTCCTATTAGTTTTAACTTAAAAATTAGAATTCGAAGGAAGCATTCTTTTAAACCTGTGTTGAAATTATCACATCTAAACCCGCCAAGTAACTTCATATCTCTTTTGGTGAAACTCATGCCTGCTTGATACACAAGATAGTTGAGCAACTCATAAAATATATTGTTGAGTTACAAGGCGGGAGGGTTAATGAATGCATAGGATAAAATATGCAATAATCGGGGGAGATATGCGCAATGTTTATCTGGCAGAGCTATTAAAGAAGGACTATCAATACGTTGAAATATATGGTTTTGAGAAAAGCGGAAGGCCATGGGCAGACAAGTGTGCACCACTGGACTTCATTTTGGATGGAGCAAAAGTAATTATTGGAGGAATTCCATTCGTTTCAGAGAATGGTTTTATTTCAGCTCCTTTATCGAAGAACAAGACTACAGTTAGTGAGGTTATTGAAAAGATTGATGAGAATTCTATTTTTATTGCAGGCAAATTACCGGACAGTGTAAAAAAACAGTTGGAGTCAAAGAAGGTAACACATGTAGATATTGTTGAAAGAGAAGAATTGATGGTTTTGAATGCTGTACCAACTGCAGAGGGTGCCGTCCATATACTAATAAAGGAGCTTCCCATGACATTGATGGACAGCCGTATTCTGATAGTTGGGTATGGAAGAATAGGTAAAATTATGGCCAAGATGCTTCAGGCCTTTGAGACAGATGTTTGGGTAGCTGCACGAAAATATGCTGATATTGCCTGGATTGAAGCTCAAGGACTTAAACCGGTTCCCATGCATCAATTAGCCCGTTATGTCTCGGATATGAATGCAATAGTAAATACTGCCCCTTCACTGGTAATTACAAGAGAAATACTTGAAAAGACAAGAAGCGGTTGTTTATTGCTGGATTTGGCATCAAAACCCGGCGGTATAGACTTTAAAGCAGCTGAGGAACTTGGATTTAAGGTTATTTGGTCCCTTGGAATCCCAGGGAAAATCGCACCCTTAACGGCGGGTGATATCATTCGTCGTACAGTTTATAACATTATTGAGGAAGAGGGGGGGTATAATAGATGAATGTTAACAACAAGAAGATTGGAGTTGCAATAACAGGCTCTTTTTGTACAATTCAGGATGCAATAATTGAATTCGAGCGGCTAGTTTTTTTGGGAGCCGATATAACTCCGATATTATCTAACAGTGTAGCAACAATCAATTCACGCTTTGGAAGGGCTGAAGATATAAAAAAACGTATTGAGTTGATTTCAGGTAAGGAATGCATTGAGAGCATTGCCGATGCAGAGCCGATTGGACCGAAAAAAGAGCTGGATTTGATCCTGGTGGCTCCCTGCACAGGAAATACTTTAGGAAAGATTGCCAATGGCATTACAGATACATCCGTTACTATGGCTGTAAAAGCACACCTGAGAAATCAAAAACCTGTTGTAATAGCAATATCGACTAATGATGGCCTTGCTGCCAGCGCAAAGAATCTGGGGGCTCTGCTTAATACCAAAAACATATATTTTGTTCCTTTTGGTCAGGATGATTCGGAAAAAAAACCCACAAGTCTTATTGCAAGATTCGGTCTGATTGTACCTACCATAGAACATGCGCTGGATGGAAAGCAGATTGAACCCATTTTAGTTTAATATCGAAAATCAAAAGCCAGGTGCTGCTCAAAATGGAGGGAGGATGATGTATTTTGAGACAGCCCTTTTTCTGTTCAGATTAAGTGTCAAGAAAAGCTGATGATTATTTAAGAAAAAAATCTGCATTAGAATATATAAGCTAATTGTGTTAAAATCATATGACCAAACTTTTTATTCGTATGAGGATATCAATGAAATACAGAAACGTAATCAGCGCCATATTTATAGAGCGCCCTAACAGGTTTATCGCAATTTGTGATATAGATGGAAAAATGGTAAAAGCCCATGTGCGTAACACGGGGAGATGCCGTGAACTCTTAATCAGCGGAGTAAAAGTATACCTGGAAATATCGGACCAAAAAAAGAGAAAAACAGGCTACACACTTATTGCCGTAGAAAAAGGTGACAAACTTGTTAATATTGACAGTATAGCACCTAACAAAGTTGTTTTGGAAACCCTACAAAACGGGAAATTAAAGCTCCCCCATTTAGGGAAACCTGATATTATTAAACCGGAAAAACAGTACAATGATTCAAAGTTTGATTTTTACCTCGAAAGTGATAATAAGAATGCCTTCGTTGAGGTGAAAGGTGTTACTTTGGAGGAGGATGGTATTGCCCTTTTCCCTGATGCTCCAACTGAGAGGGGAATAAAACATTTGAAAGAATTGATTAAAGCTGCAGCTGAAGGCTATGAAGCCTATATTGTATTCATTGTCCAGATGAAAGGTGTATCTTCATTTTCACCAAACGTTAAAACACACCCTGAGTTTGGAAAAGAGCTGAACAGGGCATTTGAGTCGGGAGTTCATATTCTATGCTTAGACACTATTATAGAAGCTAATTGTATTGCTTTAGGTGAACCGGTTCCTGTTGTGCTCTGATTTTAACAAAATAATATACAATCTTGACATCTTCAAGTTATTTAAGTAGAATAGCTTTAAAATAGTATATTGCATGTGGGAGCCGCAAAGCGGCTGAGAGGGGATTGATTGTATCCCGACCATTTTGAACCTGATCTGGTTAGCACCAGCGGAGGGAATGCACGATGTCGAAGGATTATATTGCCGCCTCTGATGGGCGGCATTTATTTTTCCAAAGTCCGGAGAAATATCCCAATTACACATTCGCATTGATATGGTCCTCTCAAAGTTCCCAAATAACTGGAGGGAAGAAAAATGTCAAAAATCAATTTAAGTCTGCAGGTTATCCCTAATGTAGCTGATGAACTTGTTTATCCTGTTGTAGACAAGGTAATAGCTATGATAGAGGAAAGTGGTTTAACCTATGAAGTTGGTCCGATGGAAACAACTATAGAAGGCGAATTGGATGAGCTTTTGGAAATCGTTAAAAAAGCTCAGTATGTTTGTGTTCAGGAAGGCGCTACAAGAGTAATTTCTATGGTAAAGATTGATTTTAAACCGGAAGGTGTAACAATTGATGAAAAAGTCAGAAAATACAGGACAGAATAAGAAACATAGAGAACTTGGATTAAGTATAATCCCAGCTATTATAATGGTTTTATTTGTATTTTTTTGGCAGGCAGCGGTTGATTTTTTCAATGTTCAGCCATTTATTCTGCCGGGTCCAATAACGGTTTTCAAAGCAATTTATGACGAGAGAAACCTTCTGTTAACCCATATCCTGGTAACGCTGGGAGAGGCTTTGGCAGGACTTGGTGTAGCAATTTTTTTGGGAATAGTTTTTGGCCTTTTAATGGGTTACTGCAAACCTGTCAGAATTGCATTATACCCTATATTTGTTATAACCCAAACCATACCCCTAATTATTCTGGCTCCGCTATTTGCCATTTGGTTTGGCTTTGGTTTTTTGCCAAAAGTGATAATAGTAGTTCTTATGTGTTTTTTCCCGATAAGCATTACCTTCACACAAGATTTAATAAAATCAGATGAGGATATGGACAGTATTCTTAAAGTCATGGGTGCCAGTAAGTGGAAGAGTTTCAGACTTGCAAGAATTCCTCAGGCATTGCCGGGATTGTTTTCCGGCCTTAAAATCGCAGTAACCTATAGTATTACCGGAGCGGTAATATCGGAATGGATAGGAGCAAAACAGGGGCTTGGAATCTATATGACCCGTGCGATGACAAGTTTTAAGACAGCAGTGCTTTTTGCAGATGTTTTTATAATTATTGTTTTGAGCTTAGTGTTATACAAACTGGTAGAACTCATTGAAAAAAGGTTTGTAAAAAGAATTGATTATGTATGAGAAAGGTGAAATCTAATTATGACAAATAATAGTATCAATAAGCTGAAATATATATTCTTGATAACTATAATGATATTTGGGATTGCAGCATGTACAACCCAACCGTTACAAGAGCCCCAACCGGAGGCTTTAAAAAAAGTAACTGCGGTGCTGGACTGGACGCCCAATACCAACCATACTGGCCTGTATGTGGCAAAGGATAAGGGCTTCTTTAAAGAACAGGGGCTGGAAGTTGAAATAATTCAGCCCTCGGAAGGAACCAGCGATACAATTGTAGCATCTGGCAAAGCACAGTTTGGTATCAGCTATCAGGAAAGTGTGACATATGCCCGAGCTGCTGATATACCACTGATTTCCATTGCTGCTGTTATCCAACATAATACATCCGGGTTTGCCTCATTAAAAGAGAAAAATATCCTTACCCCAAAAGATTTTGAGGGTAAGGTGTACGGCGGCTGGGGCTCAGAAATGGAAGAGGCAACTATAAGGTATCTGATGGAACAAGCAGGAGCAGATTTTTCAAAAGTCACAATTATGACCACAGGGGATGCGGATTTCTTTCAGACCAGTGCCACCGGCCAGATTGATTTTGCCTGGATTTTCGAAGGCTGGGCAGGTATTGAGGCAAAGCAAAAGGGTATGGAACTGAATTATATTGATTTAGGAAAAGAAGCACCTGTTTTTGACTATTATACCCCTGTAATAATCACTAATGAAACTATCTTAAAAGAAGATAAGGCACTTGTTGAAGCCTTTATGAAAGGCGTTAAAAAAGGATATGAATATGCCATAAAAAATCCTGAAGAAGCGGCAGATATATTGATTAAAGAAGTACCTGAGATAAATCAGGAGCTGGTAAGAGAAAGCCAGAAATTTCTCTCAGATAGATATCAGGATGATGCTGCAACCTGGGGTGTCCAAAAAGAAGAGGTATGGCAGCGCTATACCGACTGGATGTTTGCAAACGGCTTCATAGACAAGAAAATTGATGTTACCAAAGCTTTTACCAACGAATTCATTGATTAATTAAATGACAGGTGTTATGGATAATAGTATTAGAATAAAAGAACTAAATATGGTTTATACGGGGCTTGCGGATGATGATGGAACTGGGCTGGGAGTATTATCAAATGTAAATCTTAAGGTTCAGGCTAATGAATTTGTATCAATACTTGGGCCCAGCGGATGCGGGAAAAGCACCCTGTTAAAGATTATAGCCGGTCTTGAAAAGGATTATGAGGGCGAAATCTACTTAGGAAATGATAATCCCAAATATAAGAGGGTTCCTGTTTGCTATATGCTGCAGAAGGACTGCCTTATGCCTTGGCGATCCTTGCTGTCCAATGTACTGCTCCCCATAGAAATAAAAAAAGGCGATTTAAAAAAGGCAAGGGAAGAGATTCAACCACTTATTTCGGAGTTTGGGCTGGCAGGCTTTGAAAACTACAGACCCCGGCAGCTGTCAGGGGGTATGAGGCAAAGAGCGGCATTATTAAGAACATATCTTATGGATGGCGAAATAATGCTTTTAGATGAACCCTTTGGGGCTTTAGATGAGATTACCCGAATGCAGATGCAGGACTGGCTCACATTAGTATGGGGAAAACACAGGAAAACGGTACTCTTTGTTACTCATGACATAGACGAGGCAATCTATTTGTCTGACAGAGTACTGGTAATGAGCGAAAGACCGGGGACAATAAACGGTGAAATAAATATAGATTTTGAGCGGCCCAGAAAAAGAGAAATGATCCTGACTTCTCAGTATTCTGAGTATAAAAAAAGTATTCTTAAATTCTTAAAAACATGACAACCATATGTCCGATATATAGTGGTTATAACCCTGTTCTCATGCACCAATAAAAATGACCAAATTTTACTTTATCCGAATTTCAGTATATAATTATTATAAAGAAGTATAATTTAACAAAAGAGGTGAGTAAGATGCAAGAGAATTACAGAAATTATGGAACATTCGAAGAAGAATATGCTTCTGTTAGAGGTATGAACGCCTTTATATCAAAGGTTTTTGGATGGATGTTTATTGGACTTTTGCTTACAGCAGGAGTTTCATTTTATGTATCAACCAATCTTGAAATAGTTACAGCACTTGTAACAAACAGATTGTTGTTTTTTGGGTTATTGATTGGTGAACTGGTGCTGGTTGCAGTTTTATCTGCCCGTATTACCAGACTGAGGTACGGCACTGCATTGGGGTTGTTCTTAGGTTACGCAGCATTGAACGGAGTAACATTGTCCATTATACTTTTAGCTTACACAGGCAACTCAATAGGAACTGCATTTGGCATTACTGCAATTACCTTTGGTATTATGTGTATATATGGTTACTTTACAAAAGCCGATTTAACACAATTCCGTACAATTCTTTTTATGGGCTTAATTGGGGTTATCGTGCTTTCAGTAGTAAATATATTCCTCAGAAGTAGTGGTGTGGAGTGGTTTATCAGCATTTTGAGCCTGATAGTATTCCTCGGATTAACAGCCTATGATATGCAAAAATTAAAGGCCTACTACTTTGGAACAGAAGGCAATGCGGTGCTGAGGGAAAACCTTGGAATCATCGGAGCATTAGCCTTGTATCTGGATTTTATTAACCTGTTTTTGACCATTTTAAGACTGTTTGGCAACAGAAGAAGATAGTATAAAGAAATCAATAAAGAAAACATATTATTATACGAAAAGGCACAGCTCCGAAGCAGTGCCTTTTTTAGACAATGTGTCACATGTGATGTTTGCAATCCGGCTTTATATTTTTTCGTGTTTTTGTTATGATATTCTTACGGATTAAAGAAGATAAGATTCTTAAGACATTCAAAATTGACAGTTTTAGAAAGGGTTATGAATTTGGATATAAAGAAAAATAATGCAGGTGACAGGTTTAGGCTTAAAAAACCATCGGGGGGAATGGGTGTAGATAATGCTCCGGAGTTCTCTGAATGGGTTGAGGAAATAAGGAATCAAAACACAGCTTATACCCTGGAAACAGGTAAAACGAAAAAATTTAAAATAGAAATATTCGGGTGCCAAATGAATGAGCGGGATTCGGAAACCATTGCCGGAATGCTCACTGATATGGGTTTTGAGGAGGTTTCGAAAGACAAACCTGCAGATGTAATTGTATTTGTCACCTGCTGTGTAAGAGAGAATGCCGAAGAACGGATTTATGGGCATATAGGCGCGCTTTCAGGAGAATGTGAAGAAAATGGCTCCTTTATAATTGCCTGTGGGTGTATGATGCAGCAGTCCCATGTGGTAGAAAAAATAAGAAAGTCATATCATAATGTTAAAATTGTATTTGGAACTCATAATATACACACACTGCCCCAGCTTCTATATCGTTATATTACTGGTAAGAAACGTGTTTTTGAGGTATGGGAAAAAGAAGATAAAGTTGTGGAAGAGCTGCCTATAAAACGTACTGATAAACATAAAGCGTGGGTCAGTATTATTCTTGGTTGCAATAATTTTTGTTCATATTGCATTGTGCCCCATGTAAGGGGCAGGGAAAGAAGTCGGGATATTAATGATGTTCTGGCAGAGATAAAAGTGCTTGCAGAAGATGGCTGCAAGGAGATTACTCTGTTGGGACAGAACGTTAATTCCTACGGCAATGATCTCGGAGAAAAAGATCTGTTTGCAAGGCTTCTTTATGCAATTGAAGATATTGAGGGAATTGAGAGAGTAAGATTTATGACCTCTCACCCGAAGGATCTTTCAGATAGCCTTATCGAGGCTATGAAAACTTGCAAAAAAGTATGTAATCATCTGCATCTGCCGTTTCAGTCCGGCAGCAGTCGTATCCTGGAAAAAATGAACAGAAGATATACAAAAGAAACCTATTTAGAATTAGTATCCAGAATTAAAGCTGCTATCCCGGAGATTGCCCTTACCACTGATATTATTGTTGGTTTTCCCGGGGAGACTGTGGAAGACTTTGAAGACACTTTGGATGTAGTTAAAAAAGTAGGTTTTGATGCAGCATATATGTTTATTTATTCTCCCCGAAAAGGAACACCTGCGGCAAAACTTGAGCAGGATATTCCTTCCGGGGTTATCAGTGCACGGTTCAAAAAGCTGGTGGATCTTCAAACCGAAATAGCCACAGATTTAGCTAAAAAATTTGAAGGTAAATCTGTGGAGGTTTTAGTAGACGGGCCAAGTAAGAATAATCCTGAAATGCTCAGTGGACGTACCCGCTCAAACCGCCTGGTTAACTTCAAGGCCGAGAATGTAAATAAAGGTGACACTGTTTATGTAGACATTATTCGTGCCGGTGCTTTCTGGCTGGAAGGAAGGGGAGGAAAAAAACTTGGCTAAACTGACTCCTATGATGCAGCAGTATATGGAGATAAAAGAACGATATAAAGACTGTATCCTGTTTTTCAGACTGGGAGACTTTTACGAAATGTTCTTTTCTGATGCCGAGCTTGCGTCAAGGGAGCTTGAGATCACTCTGACGGGAAGGGACTGTGGTATGGAAGAGCGTGCACCTATGTGCGGTGTTCCGTATCATGCAGCCCACACCTATATCTCCCGGCTTATTGCAAAGGGTTATAAGGTTGCAATTTGTGAACAAATTGAAGATCCGTCAACAGCTAAGGGAATTGTGAAAAGGGATGTAACCAGGGTAATAACACCTGGTACAGTTATTGACCCTGCTATGCTGGAGGAGAAGAAAAACAATTACCTAATGGCTATATATTGTCAGCAAATATACTTTGGTATTGCTGTTGTGGATGTTTCAACGGGTGAATTTTACTCTACACAGATTACCTGGGGAAGCTCCATGAGAAAGCTTGTTGATGAAATCTCAAGATACAAGCCCACGGAAATAATCGTAAATGAGGAACTTACCACAAGACCGGAATACAAAGCATACTTTAAAGATTATCTGAAAACCGACCCTTCAATAATTGACAGGGAGCATTTTACACTAAAAAACAGCCAGGATAAGTTAATTGAAGTTTTCAATGAAAACCCGTTTAGTAATCTTGACTTGGCTCAATGTGCTTCGGGCGCACTGATAACCTATCTCGAGTCAACCCAAAAGGTTGATTTAAAGCATATTGAAAAAATCAGAATATATAAAATAGAGCAATACATGATGTTGGACAGCGCCTCCAGAAGAAGCCTGGAGATTACTGAAACCATGAGGGACGGGAAGAAAAAAGGTTCACTTTTATGGGTACTGGACAAGACCTCAACATCAATGGGAGGCAGAAAGCTGCGACATTGGATTGAGCAGCCATTATTGGATGTTGATGAGATAAATCTTAGACTGGATGCGGTTGCTGAGTTTCATGAAAGTTTCATGATAAGAAGTGAACTTATGGAGCTTTTGAGAGGCGTCTATGACATCGAGAGACTGACTTCAAAATTAGTTTTCGGCACTATTAATGCCAGAGATCTTTTGGCAATCAATTCTTCATTGTCTAAACTGCCGTATATAAAAGAGCTAATACAAGACCTGAAGGCCGATTACAACCGGCAGTTGTATGAGAGGCTAGATTTATTAGAAGATATATATGCTCTGATTGATGCTTCCATTGATGAGGAAGCACCCTTGTCTGTTAAGGAGGGCGGGATAATTAAGGATGGCTATGACGAATTAGTCGATGAATACAGACATGCCTCTACAGAGGGAAAGGCTTGGATTTCCGAGCTTGAGGCTGCGGAGCGGGAAAGAACAGGAATTAAAAGCTTAAAAATACGTTATAACGATAACTTTGGATATTACATAGAGGTAACCAAGGCAAATATTGGTCTGGTACCTGATGATTACATGAGAAAACAAACACTGGTCAATAGTGAGCGCTATACAATGGACAAGCTCAAGAGCCTGGAGGATAAAATATTAGGAGCTGAGTCTAAGGTTGTCCAGCGGGAATATGAGCTTTTTTGTCAGATCAGAGATACAGTTTCTCAGCACGTTAAAAGGCTGAAAACCACTGCTGACTGTATATCAGTAATCGATGCTCTCTGCTCCTATGCAGATGTTGCCGACCGTAATCAATATATACGTCCGGTTGTTTATGACGGAGGAACTATCGAGATTAAAAATGGCCGCCACCCTGTTGTGGAGAAAATGCTGGGGGATACTCAGTTTGTGCCTAACGATACCTGGCTTGATAATGATGAGAACAGGATCGGCATAATAACAGGTCCCAATATGGCGGGAAAATCCACCTACATGAGACAGGTTGCCCTTATTACCTTAATGGCGCAGGCAGGATGCTTTGTTCCGGCAGAATATGCCAGGATCGGATTAGTGGACAGAATTTTTACCAGAATAGGGGCATCCGATGATTTAGCTTCAGGACAAAGTACCTTTATGGTTGAAATGACAGAAGTGGCCAATATTCTTGAGAATGCCACTTCTAATAGCCTCCTGATACTGGACGAGATAGGGCGCGGAACCAGTACATATGATGGCCTCAGTATAGCATGGGCTGTCATAGAATATATAAATGATAAAGGAAAACTGGGATGCAGGACTCTTTTTGCCACACATTATCATGAACTTACTGAGCTTGAGGAAAAGCTGCACGGAATAAAGAACTATTGTGTTTCGGTCCGTAAGAAAGGAAATGATATTATTTTCTTAAGAAAGTTAATGCGTGGTGGAGCTGACAAGAGCTATGGTGTTGAGGTGGCAGGGCTTGCCGGAATACCGGCTAATGTGCTTGAACGGGCGAAAATGATTTTAGAAGAGCTGGATGAGGCTGATATTAACAAAACATCAAAAAAACGCAAACAAAAGCCAGTAGATGGCCAGCTTGACCTATTTACATCAAGTACGCTTTCAAAGGCAGAGAGAGACGTTATAGATGAACTAAAGATGTTAGATCCGTCATTATTGACTCCGCTGGATGCACTGAACAAGATTTACAGCCTGCAGCAAAAATTGAAGTAAGTTATAAAAACTCGCCCACTTGCTATTTTGCCTTCCATTGTCATTCTGATCAGGACGACAGCTTGAACAAACGTAATAAAGCAGCGTAGCTGCTGCGATTTAAAGCGGAGCATGGACTTAAGTAGCGGGCGCGACTAGAAACTAGATGTTGGAGATGGAGCGCTAAATCGCAGCGGGCTGCAGCCGCTCCATTGTTTAACGTAAGAAGATCCTTCGGCTCCGCTGCGCTACGCTCAGGATGACATAAAGGAGGGCTGTGCTACGCTCAGGATGACATAAAGGAGGGCTGTGCTACGCTCAGGATGACATAAAGGAGGGCCGCGCTACGCTCAGGATGACAATAACGTGATGTGAGAGATGGGATGTGAGAAGTGAGATGTTTGCTCGTATTATTTTTATACGATTTCATACTTCAAACCTCGAATCTCTCACCTCCCAATTGATGGATTCATGGAGCGGCGCATTTGACTCACTATAAAGGTATTGTAATCAGGGAGAATCATATGAGTAAAATTGTTATTCTGGATGAAAATACAGCCAATCAAATAGCGGCGGGTGAAGTAATTGAAAGACCGGCCTCGGTCGTCAAGGAAATGGTGGAAAACTCCATTGATGCCGGCGCTACTCAGATTACTGTAGAAATTAGAAATGGCGGCATATCATATATCCGTGTTACGGATAACGGCAGTGGTATAGAAAAAGATGATCTGGAATTTGCATTTGAACGTCATGCCACCAGCAAAATAAGACGTATTGAAGATTTAGAGGACCTTTCAACCATGGGCTTTCGTGGAGAGGCGCTTGCTTCTATTGCTTCTGTATCTCAATTGGAAGTAACATCAAAAACTGAGGATGCTTTAACAGGCACAACACTTAAAATGGAAGGTGGACGGGTTATATCTATTCACCAAACCGGCAGCCCAAAAGGAACAAGTTTTATAGTCAGAAACCTTTTTTACAATACCCCGGCCCGATATAAATTCCTGAAAAGAGACAGTACCGAAGCAGGGTATATTTCTGACATAATACAGCGTCTTGCCCTTGCTAACCCGGGAATATCCTTTAAATTTATTCAGAATAACCGCACACAATTACATACACCGGGTAATCATGATTTATTAAGTGTTATATACAGTATTTTTGGCAAGGATATTGCAAAATCTGTTCTTCCTGTCAGCTATAAAAGTGAAGGCTTTGTGCTTGAAGGTTTTATAGGTAAGCCTGAAATCGCCAGAGGAAACAGAAATAATCAGTCTATATTTCTTAACGGAAGATACATTAAGAGTAAGGTTATAACAAAAGCGCTGGAGGATGCCTATAAAACCATGCTCATGCAAAACAAGTTCCCTTTTTGCGTGCTTCATCTTAAATCTCCGGCTGAAAGCTACGATGTAAACGTACATCCACAAAAACTTGAAGTACGTTTTGTAAATGAGAGCTCGGTTTACAGCGCTGTTTACCATGGTGTAAAAGGCACCCTCTTGAGAGAAACAGGAATAAGAGAGTTTGAGCCCAAAACCAGTGAGATAGAGGTAAAAAATAACCCACCGGTAAATATCCCTCTAATGGAACCTAGAGTTAATAGAAAAACCCGGCCTGAAACAAGTGCTGAATTCCCAAAACAATCTACACTGTTTGACAGAATGCCGGAGATACCCGTTAAAATAGAAGAACAAGATTGTAATGTACCCGGTGAAATAGAAAAAAAGTGCTATAAAGAAACTCACTATATTACAGAAAATGAGATTATTGAAGAAACCAAGGCATCTCAGGAAATTGGTACTTTAAAAGAAACCATACAGACAACCGAAAAAGCATCATTGCAGGAGCTGTTGAATGCAACAATTGTCGGGCAGGTTTTTGATACGTATATACTTTTACAGTGTGGGAACAATCTGTATATAATTGACCAGCATGCAGCTCATGAGAGAATAAGATATGAGTACATAAAGCAAAGGCATGCAAATAATCAGAACTTTTCTCAGATTATGCTTGAACCGGTCATTATCAAACTAACTGCTAATGAGTATGATTTTGTCATGGAAAAACAATCTGCGTTTCAAAGCATAGGATTCGAGATAGAAGCATTTGGTTCCAATACAGTTATAATCAGGAGTATACCTGATTTTTACGAAAACAGTTTTAGTGTCAGTGACTTCAATGAAATACTGGATCGTTGGATTCAAACCGGATCGGCCCAAAGTGATATCAGCGATGAGACACTTTATATGATTTCATGCAAAGGTGCATTAAAAGCAAACAGACCTCTTTCAAAGGAAGAAATTCTTGGTTTAATAGAGAATTTATGTGCGTTGGAAAACCCTTATACTTGCGTCCATGGAAGGCCGGTAATCCTAACGATGGAAAAGAAAGAATTTGAAAAAAGGTTTAAGAGAATATTGTAGTCAAAGAAAGGTTTCTTATGAATAAAGTAATGGTTATTGCTGGGCCAACAGCCTCAGGTAAAACCGATTTGGCAGTTGAATTAGCATTAAAGATAGACGGTGAAATAATATCTGCTGACTCCATGCAGATTTATCGTGGAATGAATATTGGAACAGCTAAGCCTACAATTGAGGAAAGGCGGGGAGTCCCTCATCATCTGATTGATATAGTCAACCCTGATGAGGAATACAGTGTTGCTCAATTCAAAGAAGATGCACTAATCTGCATAAATGATATTGTAAAAAGGGGTAAAACACCCATAGTTGCAGGTGGTACAGGTCTATATATAAACTCATTGATATATAATATAACTTTTTCAGAAACTGTTTCAGATTGGGAATATCGTGAAAAGCTAAATAATCTGGCTGAAGAGCAAGGGCCGCAGGTATTATATAAATATCTTAAAGAAGTGGATCCCAAAAGTGCCGAGTCAATCCATCCCAATAATATTAAAAGAGTAATCAGGGCATTGGAAGTCTATAAAACTACAGGAATACCTATTTCGGAGCACAGGGAAACTTCAAGGAATAACCCTCCGCTATATAAATTTTTGGTATATGGATTGCATGTTGAGCGAAAAGAATTATATCGGCGGATCGACCAAAGAGTAGATACAATGATGGGAAAAGGGCTCTATGATGAGGTGGAGGAGCTTTTAAGCTGCGGGTATTCATCGGATCTTGTATCCCTTCAGGGGATAGGATATAAAGAAATAATTGCTGCAATTGAGGGCAAATGTACTTTAGGCGAGGCAGCAGACAGGATAAAAACCAACACCCGGCGCCTTGCAAAGCGACAAATGACCTGGTTTAAAAAAACGGAAGGCTTGGTGTGGATAGAATACAGTGATGCTAATACTTGGGCAATTTTAAAATTATTGGCCGATGCCTTGAATAATGAAAGCTAATTTAGTAAAATTAGGGTCAAGATGATGAGTTCAGTTTATATTTTTTGTTCTAAATAGGAGGAGAAGAGATGACTAAAAATATTAATCTCCAAGATGTTTTTCTGAATCAGGTAAGAAAAGAACACATACCTGTAACTGTATATCTTACAAATGGCTTTCAGTTAAGAGGTATGGTTAAAGGATTTGATAATTTTACCGTGGTTCTGGACAGTGAGGGAAAACAGCAATTAGTATACAAACATGCAATTTCTACAGTTTCACCTATGAAAACAGTTAATATAATATTTAACGAAAACAGAGAATAGCATATTTGGGGCTGATTTTTTTGAAAAAGATTTTAATACCTATGGTGGAAGCAGGAGGTGGGCATAAAATGCCCGCACTTGCTATCAGGGATGCTATAGAAGAGATGTATCCCGGCAGGTATCATATTGATGTAATTGATTTTGCTAAAGAAGCCGGTGCCAAATGGGACGATAAAATAATAAAAGGATTTTGGGATTGGGCTTTAGCCAGGCCAGAGATTACAACAAATCTGAACATACTTCTGGATTCTTTTAATCATCTTACTCGTTCAAATACTGTAATGAGGTTATTTTTTCAACAGTTTATTCATAAAGGAATGAAGTATATTTTCAATTATAAGCCCGATATAGTTTTTTCTACTCATTTTTTTTGCAGCTCTGTAGCCTTGTTTGCAAGAGACAAATATGATTTGCCATATAAAGTATTCAGCTATATGACTGATCCTGTTCGGGGACATAATCTATGGGTAAATCCAAGAATTGAGGCTGTTATTGTATCTACCGAGGAAGCTAAAGAGTTTTTAATCAAACAGGGAGAACCCCGAAACAAGGTAAAAGTATTGCCGTTTCCCCTCAATAAGAAATTCTTTATACAGCTGACAAAGACAAGGGAAGAAATACTAAATAACCTTGGTCTGGACCCTTCACGCAAAACCCTTTTAGCAACATCGGGTGGCCAGGGAATAGGGGATACCTCGGAGTATATTAAAGAACTGTATAATAGGAATTTTCCCTTTAATATTATTGCCATTTGCGGGAAAAACAAAGATTTGTTCAATGAGTTAAATTTGATGAAATCTAATACAGATTCCAAAACCCCGTTAGCGGTTTTAGGATTCGTTGATAACATGCATGAACTTCTTGAGGCTTCTGATATAGCTATAGCAAAGGGCGGAGCTTCCACCACATTCGAAGTGCTGGTAAAGAAGGTACCAACTATATTCACCCACTGTGCTGCTCTTCATGAAAAAGGCAATATTGATTTTTGTGTTAATAATAAAATGGGCTGGTTTGCCAGAAATAAAAATGAATTTGAGGCAATAATTGATGATGTATTAAATACTGATATTTTGGAGCAGTATAAAGAAAATATCTATAAAAATGAATATGTAAAAACATTGCCTGATGCTGCGCATGATATAGCCAGGTTTATAGTCAAGGAGTTGGACACTCCATATATAAAGCGCGAAACATCAAGAACGGCTCGGCTTAAATATATATTGCTGGTTATAAGAAAAAACAAATTTCTAATAAAAAGCCGTACTAAGAATAAACGGTATAGAATAGACCGGTGATGAGTAAATGTTTCTTTAAGCCCTAAGGGGCTTATTTTAATTTCTATATTATTTTGGGTATTAACAATTGCCTTGCGGGGAAATATCAATTGTGCCGGCAGCAGCCATCCTAATTAGAAAAGTTGACTGATTAACCGCTTATTATGTACAATAAAGTAGAATAAAAATGATTATATGGAGTGTTTTGATTGAGTGAAAAGGTTGCAACACCGCTTTATTTAAAAATTGCGCTAGATATTGCCTCAAGGATTGCCCGAGGAGAATTTAAGGAAAACACCAAGATATACGGCAGATCTATTATGTCGTCTGAATATGGCGTTTCACCGGAAACTATCAGAAGATCACTAAAATTGCTCTCAGATATGAATGTAGTTGAAGTAAAGCAAAGCAGTGGTGCTGTAGTTCTTTCCAGAAAAAACGCCCAGGAATATATAAACCGTTTTAAAGGCAGAGAAAACGCCAAAACCCTCCACCAGCAACTTAAAAACCTTGTTGAAAAACAGAGCAAACTCAGTAAGGAAATAACACATGTTTCTAATATGATAACCAGATTTTCAGTAAAATGGTCTCATTCCAATCCGCTTAAAAATTTTGAAGTGGAGGTGGGTAAAGGTTCACCGGTGGTAGGGAAAAGCATCAATGAATTAAATTTCTGGCATGCAACAGGTGCTACAATTGTTGCCATTCGCCGCAACAATGAAATCATTTTATCCCCCGGACCTTATGCTGTACTTGCTGAAAATGACACAATAATATTTATTGGCGATCAGGCTGCTGTAAATGCAGTAACAATGTTTGTAAATCCATAAATAAAAAATGCTATAAATCAACAAAATAAAAAATCATATATCATTTAAAAGGGTGTTGTTGTGTAAAAACTACACTTTTTTTATAAAATTTGTAAGCATGTTTTTCTTGACAACCGACAACTTCTGAAATAGAATAGGTATGGCGGTTTTGCAACTTATAAAGTTGCTTTTTTAGTCTAGGAGCTAATTATGAGAGCTGTCAGAATATTTATAAAATTATTATTGGAGGCCAAATATGAAAAAGAAATCAATATTATTAATATCATGTTTAGTTATTGCTGTGTTATTCAGTGCTTGTGCAGGTACTGATTCAGGTGATGCTAAACAAATTAAAGCTGTATTCGCTGATGCGGGATGGGACAGTATACGTTTTCATAATGCTGTTGCATCATTTATCGGTGGTGCTGCTTACAACATAGCCGGTGAAGATATTCCCGGTACTACGCCTATTACCTATAATGGTATGATTGCAGGTGATGTTGACGTTTATATGGAAGTTTGGGTTGATAATCTTCCCACTTATCACGAAGATGTGAAGGCCGGTAAGTTCAAAGAGCTTGGCATTAATTTCGATGATAACAAGCAGGGACTGTACGTACCAAGATATGTAATCGAAGGAGATCCGGATAGAGGCATTGAGCCCATGGCTCCTGATTTAAAAACTGTAGAAGACTTAAAAAAATACAGTCACATTTTCAAGGATCCAGATGATAATGCAAAAGGACGTATATACGGCGCCATCTCAGGCTGGGAAGTTGATACAGTTATGCGGAACAAGTATAAGTTTTATGGATTAGATGAAAACTACAATTATTTTGATCCGGGCTCTGAAGCTGCTTCAGTTGCAGCAATTGCGGCAGCATATAATAAGGGAGAAGCTATTGTTTCATACCATTGGGATCCAACATGGCTTACCGGTAAATTAGATTTGGTTATTTTGGAGGATGCTCCATTTGATCCGGAATTATATCCCTTGGGTCAGACCGAATGTCCTTCAATGAATATAACTATTTGCGTAAGTAATGAGTTTTATAAAAAGGCACCTGAATTTGCAGAATTTTTGAGCAAATACCGCACAAGCAGTGCTCTAACTGCTGAAGCTCTGGCATATATCGAAGATAATGATGCATCCATGGAAGATGCAGCTAAGTGGTTTTTAAAGGAACATGATGAACTGCTTACTAAATGGTTACCTGAAGATAAAGCTACGCTTGTAAGAAACAAGCTCAGTCAGTAAGTGAGGTGAATTTATGCCGGATTGGTTAATTAATTTTCCATCTAATATTAAACTTAATATCAGCGATCCCATTGATCGCTTTATTGATTATCTTATAACCGAATGGGATGTCTTCTTTGATGCTATAACAAGTGGTTTACGGGTGCTTTTAAATAGTATCGGATATGTAATTGATAGGATTCCATGGTGGCTACTACTTGCCATAGTGTTCGTTCTTACATGGAGAATGAGTAAAAAGATTGGTAAAGCAATACTGTATTCTTTGTTAGTATTCGCAATTGGAGCTATGGGACTTTGGGGCTTGATGAATATTACCCTTACCATAATCATAGCATCGGTTATTATCTCAATTATTATCGGATTTCCTACCGGGGTACTGGTATCTGCCAGCGACAGGCTTAATTCTTTTGTAAGGCCTATACTTGATACAATGCAAACTATGCCCAGTTTTGTATACCTTATTCCTGCAGCTATGCTTTTAGGTCTTGGTAATGTTCCGGCGGTTTTAGCAACCACAATTTATGCTGTTCCGCCATTAATCAGATTAACAAGCCATGGCATCCGTCAGGTTGACAGTGAGGTTGTTGAAGCTGCAACAGCTTTTGGCTCTACAAAATGGCAATCGTTGATTAAGGTAAAAATTCCCCAGGCAATGCCCACCATTATGACTGGTGTAAATCAAACCATAATGATGGCCATATCAATGGTGGTAACAGGCTCAATGATTGGTGTTACAGGACTGGGGCAGGAGGTTCTTATAAGCATCAACAGGCTCCAGGCCGGAAGAGGCTTTACTGCGGGTATTGCAATTGTAATTATTGCTATAGTCATAGATAGATTAACACAGGGAATTATAAAGAAAGGAGAGGCTGCAATTGAAGAATAATGAAAACATAGTATTAGAAGTAAAGAACCTCTCCAAACTGTTTGGGAAGAACAAGGTTCCGGCATTTGAGATGATGAAGAGTGGAAGCGACAAGAAAGAAGTCGCTAAAAAGCTGGGTGTAACCGTTGCCGTCAATGATGTATCATTTCAGGTGGAGAGAGGTAAAATATTTGTACTCATAGGCTTGTCCGGTTCCGGTAAATCCACTGTAGTACGTTGTTTGAATCTGCTTCAAAAACCCACATCAGGAGATATTCTTTTTGAAGGAAAGAGTATATTAAAATTTGATAAAAAAGAACTTTTAGAATACAGAAGACATAAAGTTTCAATGGTGTTCCAGAGTTTTGGGCTTATGTCCCACAGAAATGTGCTGGAAAACGTAGCCTATGGACTTGAAGTAAGAGGAACAAAGAAAGCAGAAAGAGAAGAACGGGCACGAGAAATAATAAAAATGGTTGGCCTGGAGGGATGGGAGGATATGAACATCTCGCAATTAAGCGGTGGTATGCGTCAGCGTGTGGGAATCGCCAGAGCCCTTGCCAATGACCCGGACATTCTTTTGATGGATGAACCATTTTCAGCACTGGATCCACTTGTAAGACAGGATATGCAGTTTGAGCTGCTGTCAATACAAAAGAAGCTCAATAAGACCGTAGTATTTATTACACACGATATCAACGAAGCTTTTAAATTAGGTGATATGGTGGCTATAATGAAGGACGGCAAAATAATACAGATGGATACACCCGAAAATATGGCTTCTAATCCTGCCAATGAATATGTAGAGAATTTTATAAACAGCGCTGACAAAGGCCAGATATATTCTGTCAAACATATTATGCAAACACCGTCATGTATGATAAGAACTAAGGACGGTGCAAACAATGCCCTTAAACAAATGCGTGATCATAGCGTATCCAGTGCATATGTTGTGGGAGACAAGTTGGAGCTTATAGGAATACTGACCATTGATGATGCCATGAGTGTCAGAACTGGCAAAATCAGTATGCAGGATGCGATTATAAGAGACATATTGACAACATCAGAAGATACCCTTATTTCCGATTTATTATCTGTCGCAGCATCGGCAAAGTATCCTATAGCAGTTGTGGATGAAGAGAACCGTCTCAAAGGTATCGTATCAAAAGCGGCAGTGTTGTCATCACTTGTATAGAAGTCATTCTGAAATGTAGCAAAAGTGGAATGAAGGATCTTCTTTAGTATTGTGGGAAGATCCTTCGCTTTGCTCAGGATGACATGTCAGCAAAATGTTGCTGACTCATACATTAAACCTGAACAGGGTTACATCTCCGTCTTTCATAATGTATTCTTTTCCCTCAGAACGGACTAACCCCTGTTCTTTTGCTGCGGTATGAGAACCGTACCGAATAAGGTCGTCAAAGGCTACAATTTCAGCTCTTATAAAGCCTCTCTCAAAGTCGGAATGTATTTTGCCGGCGGCCTGAGGGGCTTTTGTTCCTTTAACTATTGTCCAGGCACGCACCTCATTTTCGCCTGCTGTCAGAAAACTGATAAGGCCAAGAAGTCTGTAGCTTGCCTTAATAAGCTTATCAAGTCCGGATTCCATTAACCCCAGTTCCTCTAAAAACATTTGTTTTTCATCGTCATCAAGCTGAGCAATTTCTTCCTCAATTTTTGCACAGATAGTTATAACTTCAGAGTTTTCTGCCCTGGCAATATCTCTTACTTTTGCAACATAGGGGTTCTGATCAATAGATAAAATCCCGTTCTCGGAGACATTTGCACAGTACATAACAGGCTTTGATGTCAATAAAAACAGCTGATCGACATAATCTGCCTCATTAGAATCAAAATCCATGGACCTTACAGGCTTTCCAGCATCCAGGGCTCCTTTTATTCTTTCCAGCAGGTTTAATTCAATCTGATACTTTTTATCACCGGATTTCATTTGTTTTCGGGTTTTTTCAATACGTTTTTCAATGGCCTCCATATCTGCGAACACAAGCTCAAGATTTATTGTTTCTATATCCCTGGCAGGATCTACCGAGCCTTCAACATGAACTATATCGTTATCATCAAAGCACCTTACTACATGGATTATTGCATCCACTTCCCGGATGTGTGATAAAAACTTATTTCCTAAGCCTTCGCCTTTGCTGGCACCTCTTACCAAGCCTGCAATATCTAAAAATTCTATTACAGTTGGAATAACTTTTTTTGGGTTATACATTTTAGCCAGAACATTCAGCCTTTCATCAGGTACGGCTACTATTCCAACATTGGGGTCTATTGTACAAAAAGGATAGTTTGCACTTTCAGCTCCTGCTTTTGTTATTGCATTAAAAAGTGTGCTTTTGCCTACGTTGGGAAGCCCAACAATACCAAGTTTCATCTATATTCCTCCAGATTAATTCAATAAAAACGAGACTCTTATTTTAATCTAAAACATTATAGCATATGTGAAAGAGAAATTAAAAGAAAAAGCTATTTATATGAGATTAGTGATTACTATGGAAAGTAAAGAATAATATACTGAAGAAAAAAACAAAACTCAAATGGTAAATGGGGATGCATTGATTGACTAATTAATAAACATTTCAGCTTTTTCTTCCTCGGTCAGCACTCTGCCGTTTAGTTGCCTATTTGTTTCAACCAATAGCATTTCAGGAGTATAAACAGGAACCATGTATAAGCTGTTATCCATTACACCACCCCGGGACAAAACGTAGGAAAAATCCTTATTGATATCATTAATTAAAGGTTTAGCGAGTATATTAAGGGTGTGGGAATCTATGATGTATGTACATGCAGTTGAGAGGGTAATGAGAGCAATTTTGTCATTATTCCGGCTGAATTTTATCGTTTTTAGAGAGGTGACGATTATATCATTATTAAAAACTTTTTTCAGACTGCCGTTTACAGTGTCATATATGTAAATGCTGTTGTCTTCTAACTGCACAAATAATAAACTATTGTCCGGGCTTAAAAACATAGTTTCTATACTCAATTGCAAATCATTAATTAAAACCCTTTCTTTCAAAGCATTATCAACATCAAACAGCTTAATTGTTTTATCATTGAAAGCAAGGGCACAGAGCTTTCCATCGTCGCTGATTACTCCGTAACGGAGAATATCACTTTTATAATTATGCAAGATATCTTTAGTCTGTATATCAATAATCATTGCGTTTTGAGATTTGATTGCAGCAAAAAATTTGTTATCATTTGTAAAAGAGCAGGGAATAAATCTACCTGAGGAATCTATTTCATATTTAATTTTTGTAAGAAAAGTCATATCAGGCAATGTGTATAAGGAAATCCCGTCATATTCACATCTGGCCATAACCGATGAATCCTTATTAATACAAAACCTTGTTTCGTTAAAGCGTTTCTCAGAAATAACAGATAAATCATTAGTTCTGATTGTTGCAAACCTTGCCGGAGTATCATCTTTTTTTTCAAAACAAACTAATATAGTATCGTTATTGATAAAGCAAACATCAGAAATATCATCATTAAATGATTTTGATATGATAGCCTTACGTTCCGTAACATCCCATATAGAAATATTATCAGTTACTGTAGAAAAACATAATGCGAGGCTGCCATCGGGAGAATAAAAAATCTCGGAAAACGGATTGATGTCACCATCTAACTGTACATGGCTTTCATTTGAGATCCGCCGGTACAAGTACACTTTATTTGAGGATCCTAATGAAAAAATTAGTTTTTTGTTAGCAAATACAACATTTTTAACAGGCTGATTTCTGGAGATTTTGAAATCCCCCAACTCAGTTATATTATCATTTAATGTTGAGAATCTAATACTACCGTCCATGTCTGAAGTAATTATTATGCTGTCATTTAAAATACAATAATCAAGGATGTTTTCGTTTCTAATAAAAGCATAGTCAACCATGCCAGTTTTTATATCAATAATATTTATATCCCCTTGCCCAATAAAAACTAATTTTGACGGTTTGGTCTGTAAAAAGTAAGGCTTAATAATAGCATCAAAGACGCAATTGAAAGATGGGGTGCTACTTTGAGGTGGGAAAATCTCCAGGCATTCATTGCTTTTTTCAATTTCATCTATATCAGCCAGATAATAAGACGAGGTAATCATATATCCGTCATCAGAGAATAGAATATTCTCCACTATTTTGTTCTCTGTGACAAGGGTATTAATCAGCTTTCCGTCGGTACTATCGATTGTAAAGACTTTACCGTTATTTGTACCAAAGCTGATGAGGCTTGAGTCACTATTCATAGTTATGCAGTTAACATAGATATCCGTAGATTCATCAGCCGCTGCGTTTCTTATTAAATCTTCTATTGAAGTAGAAAAAAGCTCATTACCTGTAACAGCATCAACTAAGTATACCATTTCTCTTTGATCCCAGTCATACGTTAAACTTTCGTAAACAGTCAAAAGCTTTTTATTGGGATTATACGCCGCCTTCGAGCTCGAATTCATCTTAATTTGCCATAGTATTGATCCATTAATATTTAAACAGGAATAGTTGTAGTAACCATTGGATTCATCATAACAAAGAGTAGTAAAGTAGTTGTCATCAATAAAATATGTATTATATTCATCACTGAAATATCCAGTGAAAACAGATCTTAAGAGGGTGCCGTCCTCAGTATTCCATATATGTAAAAATCCATCGGTCGTGCTAGTAAGAAGAGTTTTCCCGTCAGGACTGGTTATTAAAAATCTCACAGGCATATTATGATCCAGTACAATATCACCGTCAAAACGGCCATCAACTTCATAAACCCCTAAAGCCCGTGATAAGGCATATTCCGCTTCCTGAACATATGGGCGGTCGGGGTCGTCAAGATTTTTGGGTAAAGCTGCCTGTGCAGCCAGAATAGCCCGGTATCTGTCACCGCTTTCATAGTATTTGTTGGATATATCAGCCAAATATCTGGATTGGCTTATTTGGATCTGATTAATATGTTCTTTGATTTGAAGGTTTTTCTGATTTATTTCTTGTGCTTTTTGGTTAATTTCCTGAGATTTCTGGTTTATAACAAGTGCCTGATATGCATTGAATGAGCCAAAAGCGATAAAAAATGCAGATAATGATATACATGTGGTAAGCACAGTTTTTATAAGGCGTTCCTTATGCCGTTGTTTAAGGTCATCATAGCTGCAATTAAGCATTGGTGAAAGAAGGCGTAAAACTTCGGTCTTAAGTTTTTTGAACATTTGTCTTCTGGTGTCAGCCCTTATATCTGCGGCAAGTGGTTCCACTTCCACAGTAGTTCCAACAACTGTTCCATCCTCTAAAACCTTTTCTTCTTTTATAAAACGCAGCTGTTCAGGGAATGATTCGTCTGGTTCTCCTTCAATTAGAAGAGCCAGAATTCTGTCTTGACCGTGAAGTTTCTTAAAGGTCTCAATCTCTGTTAAAACCCATTGTGATTGAGAGGTTCTGGGAGAGCAAATAACTATAAGAAACTCGGAGGATTCCAGGGCAGCTGTGATATTTTCGGCAAGATTTGATGAAGTAGGCAATTCGTCTCTGTCTCTGAAAACTCGTTGTATTCTTTTTTTGCCGATGGATTTTGCAATGCTTTTTGGAATCTTAAAGGATTCAAGCAACCGGTGAAGCCTTTCTGCGACCGCTGCATCAAGCATAGTATGACGGTAACTAATGAAAGCATCATATTTGTAATAATTCATTTTATTACCTCAATTGTCCATATTAATATCAGGTTAATATTTATAATCTTTAATGTCAAGATAAGTATTAATAATTCCAAGTAGACAATTGTAATAATAATTTATTTGCTAGTGCTGTTGTGGTTTAGGAAAATAGTAAACATAAAAAAACTATGGTATAATTATTTTTTAAAAGGAAGATTAAAACAATGGATAATAAAATGCGATTGCAAAAGTATATGGCTCAATGTGGAGTTGCATCCAGGAGACATTCAGAGGAGCTGATACAGGCCGGTAGGGTAAAGGTTAACGGAGAAATAGTCACCAAAATGGGCTTCTGTGTGTCGGAGCAGGACAGAGTGGAAGTCGATGGGAAACTTATAAAAAAAGAAGAAAAACTTATTTATATTATGCTGAATAAGCCGACAGGCTATGTTTCTACCGTTTCGGACCCTGAGGGAAGAAAAACTGTATTGGATCTTATTGATGGTGTCAATGAACGTATTTATCCGGTAGGACGCCTGGATTATGACACTACCGGTTTGTTAATCCTTACCAATGATGGGGATTTTGCCTTTAAAAGCACTCATCCGGGACAGGAAACCCAAAAAACATATATGGCTGAAGTTATGGGTATGCCTTCCAACAAAGAGTTGAAAGCATTAAGAAACGGGATTATGCTTGATGGTAAACAAACTGCTCCTGCTCAGGTTGAGGTTGTAGATATTAAACCTGAAAGTACAGAATTAAAAATTATTATACATGAGGGCAGAAACAGACAGGTCAGGCGTATGTGCGAGGCTGTGGGGCATCCTGTATTGCAGCTTAAACGAACTGCTGTCGGAAGACTTGCTTTAGGAGATTTAAAGCCCGGTGAGTGGAGGTATTTATCAATGAAAGAAGTTAAGCAAATCAGGGGGAAGAAAAATGGATAAACAGCAAAGCCAGCGATGCAGAGTTAAATCTATCTTTTTTTATCTGAGAGAATCATTCAGGTTTCATGATGTAGATAAACCTGTTGTTGCCCAAATTGTATTTATTTTAATACTTGCTGTTATTTTTGGCGGTTATATTTATGCACGACCTTATATCGAAGATGCTTTTTTATACTTCGAGCAAATAAGTGTAAATCTTATTGAACAGGTTGAAACAAAAACCCTGGATCTTTCCTTAATTAATATGGAAACTGCAAACAAATTTTTTGAGTCCATGCTAATTGTGGTAATAATTTATGCTTTGATTAAAGCTGTAGCATATATATTGGCAACATATTATGGGGTATTCTACTATTACAGCCTTACCGAACCGGACACTACATTGAAACAGAGAACAGTATTTTTCCTGAAAAAGCTGATTAAAATTATTGTTTTTAATATTTTGTTTTACGGAATTTTTGCTTTTGCAATTTTATGCGTATTTGTGTTAACGGCATTCATTTCATTTTTTATACCTGTAATTGTAGTAATTTTATCCTTACTTCCAATCGTTGTACTGGCTGTTGATATGCTGTTTATATTTAAAAACTTGCTAATTATAGAGTTTGACACTGGCATTATAAAGAATTTTAAAGTGGCACTGGATATAACCAGGGGATGTAAAAGGAGAGTAATCTTCAACGGTCTCTGGCCACATTTTCTTGGTCTTGTTCTTGACACCATTGCAATTGACGTGCAAAACCCGGCTCTTGCCCTTTTTATAGTTGCATTTTTTGAGGTTATAGTGCTTTTGATATTCCAGAGATTAACGGCTCTAATGTTTATAGACGCTGCTACTCTTGAAAGAAAGGATAAAATACCTGAAAAAGCTTAAAGATATTAAGCAGAAAGAGTGTTTCTATTTTTTTAATCCGGTTGACACAATATAACAAAAACCGTATAATTCTAATGTTCCCCAAACTGGAGAGCGGGGTTTTATTGATGTATGGAGGAAAATTAAATGCTTGAATTTAGAGAAATAGAAAAAGCTGATCCTGAAGTTGCGGAAGCTATTTATCAGGAGGTTCAAAGACAATCTGATAAAATCGAACTCATTGCTTCTGAAAATTTCGTTAGTAAAGCTGTTATGGAAGCAGTTGGAACTCCTTTAACAAATAAATATGCTGAAGGCTATCCGGGGAAACGTTATTATGGCGGTTGCGAGCATGTGGATGTAATCGAATCACTTGCCATCAGCAGAGCAAAAGAGCTATTTGGAGCAGAGCATGTTAATGTTCAGCCTCATTCAGGCGCCCAGGCAAATATGGCTGTTTTTTATGCTGTTCTTAAACCCGGCGATGTTTTTATGGGGATGAACCTTGCTCACGGCGGACATTTAAGCCATGGCATGGCTTTGAATATGTCGGGGAAGTATTTTAAACCAGTTTCTTATTGTGTAAGAGAGTCCGATGGGCTGATAGATTATGATGAATTGCGCAAAACAGCCCTGGAAATAAAACCTAAGATGATTATTGCAGGGGCAAGCGCATATTCAAGAATTATAGATTTCAAAGCATTCAGAGAGATCTGCGATGAAGCAGGCTGTTACCTTATGGTGGACATGGCTCATATTGCAGGCCTTGTTGCTGCCGGTGTGCATCCGAGCCCCGTACCTTATGCCGACTTTGTTACAACCACAACTCATAAAACTCTGAGAGGACCAAGAGGCGGCATGATTCTATGTAAAGAGAAATATGCTAAGGATATTGATCGTTCTGTATTTCCTGGTATACAAGGCGGTCCTTTGATGCATGTTATAGCAGGAAAGGCTATTTGTTTTAAGGAAGCTCTTACTCCGGAATTCAAAGAATACCAGAGGCAGATTGCCAGGAATGCAAAAGTCTTGTCTGAAGCTCTAAAAGAGAAAGGTTTTGAAATTGTATCAGGAGGAACTGATACTCACCTGATGCTGATAAATCTGACTAATAAGGGGATCACAGGCAGAGATGCTCAGCTGATGCTTGACGAAGTTATGATAACAGTCAATAAAAACGGTATTCCTTTTGATACCTTAAGCCCTGCTGTAACAAGTGGTATACGAATAGGAACACCCGCTGTTACATCACGTGGCATGAAGGAAAAAGAAATGCGTGAAATTGCGGAACTGATAAGTTTAACTTTAAGTGGTGATTTCGAAAGCAACAAGCTGCAGATAATAGAAAGAGCAGGTCAGCTTACTTCTCGTTTCCCGCTATACTGACAGCTAATTGAAACAGCGGTCTAAAACCATAAAAGCAATGATTGACAAAGCGGGATCAAGTGAGTATAATATTTCATGTTGACCTTCCGGGAGCTTTAATTCGTGCTTTTTAGGAGGGATTTGAATTGAAACTTGACATAACCTCAATAATAAAGAATAATGGCGGCACCATCAGCATTCAGTTGGAAGAGGCATTGGAAGATTTAAAAACAAGTCTTGGTACAGTTTCTTTTACCAGCCCGGTTAGTTTTACCGGAAGTATAACAAACAACAATGGTATGCTGAAGCTGACAGGCCGTGCCAAATTAGTCTATTCGACAGTTTGCGACAGATGTGCAGGAAGAATTGAACGTGAGCATATTGTCGATATTGATGAGGAGATTATTGAGAAAGAAGAAACTGATTTGGACCTTGAGGATGACAGATTCACATATAGCGGCAATTCGCTTGATTTGGACAAAGTTTTGGCAGACTGTGTGTTAACAAGTATTCCTATGACACAAGTTTGCAGTGAAGATTGTCAGGGATTATGCCCTTTATGTGGAGCAGAAATCAGCGAAAAAGGTTGTAACTGTGAAAATCACGATTCAATTGATTCACGGTTAGAAGGGCTAAAAGGATTTTTTGATTGATATACATTAACAGCAGGAAACCTTATAAACCAACACTGAACGGAGGTGTTACAAATGGCGGTACCAAAAAATAAAGTGTCGAAGCAAAGAAGAAATAAAAGAAGAACCCACTACAAGCTTTCAGCGCCGAATCTGGTTGCATGCAAAAAATGCCATGCACTCAAGCTTCCGCACGTAGTTTGTAAGGAATGTGGAACCTATGATGACAAGGAAGTAGTGAAGGTAGACGAAAAGTAATTATCTCCGGAACTTTCCGACGACTCAAAAAGTAGTAGCAGCTTTTTATAGCTGCTATTGTTTTTTTCGAGGTATTAATTATGCATAAAATTGAGATATCACGCATATTGAAAAATAGTATAGCAGATGAACTCGGAATAGAGCCGGGGGATTTTCTGGTGTCTGTTAATGAACAAGTGATACATGATGTATTTGACTATAAGTTTTATTGTGCTGATACGAATTTGACTTTGGAAATTGAGAAGAAAAACGGAGAGAGGTGGCAGTTTGATATAGAAAAAGATGAGATGGAGGATTTAGGTATAGAATTTGCCACATCTCTGTTAGATGAGGAAAAACCCTGCCGCAACAAGTGTATTTTTTGTTTTATAGATCAGCTGCCAAAAGGAATGCGGGATACTCTTTATTTTAAAGACGATGATGCCCGGCTCTCTTTTTTGTATGGTAACTATATTACAATGACTAACCTTTCAGATGATGAGATTGACAGGATTATCCGCTATCGTATGTCTCCTGTTAACATATCAGTTCATACTACAAACCCGGAGCTTCGGATTAAGATGCTCAAAAACCGTTTTGCAGGTGATATTCTTGAGAAAATTCAGCGTTTTACTTCAAACGGAATTTTGGTAAACTGCCAGATTGTTCTCTGTCCTGGAATAAATGATGGTGAAGAGCTTGATCGCACCATAAGAGAACTTACTTCTCTATCTCCGGAGCTACATAGCATTTCTGTGGTTCCGGTGGGGCTTACGCAGTTTAGAGATGGTTTAGCCCAATTAACACCTTTTAATAAGGAAAGTGCCTTAAAAGTTGTTAATCAGGTAGAGAAGTGGCAAAGAAAACTAATTGATAAATACGGCAGCCGAATAGTCTATGTAGCTGACGAGCTTTATATAATGGCCCGAAAGCCGCTCCCCGACTATGATGCTTATGAGGATTTTCCACAGATTGAGAATGGTGTCGGAATGGTTACCTCTTTTGTCTATGAAATTAATGATGCCTTGAAGGATTTTAAAGACAAACCCCTCTTTCCAGGGAGAGAGAAAAAAATCAGTATTGCAACAGGTGTTTCGGTCTTTGAATATTTCAAGGAAATTATCTCGTATATAGAAGATAGTATAAAAGGCTTAAAAATTAATGTTTATGCCATAGAAAATACTTTTTTCGGGCCCAATGTAACTGTAACCGGCCTGTTAACGGGCTATGACCTTATTAAACAACTTACTGATAAAGATCTGGGTGAAAAGCTGTTATTGTGCAAGAATATGTTCAGAGCGGGCACCGATATTATGCTGGATGATGTAACAGCAGGCGAATTAGAGGAAAAACTGGGGATAAAAGTCCAGTTGGTGGATTCGGAAGGGCACGCTTTGATAGAGGCTCTTGTCCAGGATAAATAATTTTTATAAAAGCGTTAACAATTTTGCGCCTTTGAGAATATACTTTATTGACAGGAGCTGGCACGGAGGTTATGCACATGAGGATTATCGTGCTTAAGATGCCCGGATTCCTGGGAGGAATACTCAGGCGTTTGCTTAAGATCCATTAAAATGGGCAAGGAATGGAATAAGAAACGGATGTGCATTAGCATATCGCATACTTGTTTGATTCACAATAAAAAATGTGGCATTTGCAACGCCACATTTTTTGTTTAAATCTACATTCTGAAATTTGTACATATTATACAGATTTAGCTATTTTACTGGAACGCAGGCATTTAGCACAAATGTGCATTCTTTTTGAAATGCCGTCAACCATAACTTTTACCTTTCTCACGTTAGGTTTCCAGACTCTATTACTTCTCCTGTGAGAGTGACTTACCTGTATACCAAAATGTTGACCTTTATCACATACTTCGCACTTTGCCATATGTTACACCTCCCTGCAATCCATGTATATAAATGGATAAATCATTATTATCAAATCTTCACAGCAAAAATCATTTTATCACAACATCTTATATAATAGCAACTATTTTTATAAATTAATCCATTATCGTATAGTACAATAATACGTTATTATGTACCAGGCAGTGGTGCTGTTTTCAATTACATTGTTATTTGATGCAAAAAGCATATAAAACATACAAAAAATTAATAAAAATTTGGCAATTATCCCGTCATTGACATAAAGTAATTGATGCTGATATAATACAAAGCAATAACTTAATAATCCCTGAATAAATGCAATGAAGGAGCCAGCTTTTCATAGCAAAATCCTTAAAGAGAGCCAATGGGTGGTGTAAATTGGCAGGATCAATGAAAACGAATCCCTCCCGAGCAGTACTTCTGAAAATTTTTAGTAGGAGGTAACGGTCAGCCCCGTTACAGGCGAAGGTTTGTTTGAACCTAGTGAGGTCTTTATTGTGAAATAAAGATAAAATAGGGTGGTAACGCGTAGAGTATATCCCTCGTCCCTGTTGTATTATATATCGACGGTGCGAGGGTTTTTTGCATACATATAATTAAATGATACAGCAAAAACCGGATATACAAGTATTAAGAGAGGTGAAAGACGTGAAAGCAGCAGAAGCAATTATTAAAAGCTTAATCAATGAAAATGTTGATACTGTTTTTGGTTATCCTGGGGGACATATATTAGAAGTATATGAAGCTCTCAGAAAATCAAATATTCGTCACGTCTTGGTGCGCCAGGAACAAGCTGCTGCTCACAGTGCAAGTGGGTACGCAAGAGTTTCTGGTAAAGTTGGAGTATGTATAGCGACCTCAGGTCCCGGAGCAACAAATTTAATTACTGGTATTGCAACAGCATATATGGATTCAATCCCTCTTGTTGTTATTACAGGTCAGGTCAATTCCTCCAAAATAGGCCGGGACATGTTTCAGGAGGCCGATATAACAGGAGCTGCCGAGTCTTTTACAAAGCACAGCTATTTGGTGAAAAATGAGAATGATTTGCCCAGAATTATTAAGGAAGCATTCTATATTGCATCAACGGGCAGACCTGGACCGGTATTGATTGATATCCCCAGTGATATCCAGGCCGCTAAAATAGAAAAAACAGACATACCAGAAACTGTTGATATCAGAGGCTATAAACCAACCACCAAAGGCCATGTAGGGCAGGTAAAGCGCGCAGTTAAGGCTATATCCGAAAGCAAACGTCCTCTTATAATTGCAGGTGGAGGAGTCCTTTTATCTCATGCCGAAGGTGAGCTTCTGACCTTTGTTGAAAAGACGGGTATTCCCTTAGTTCACACGTTGATGGGTAAAGGCTCATTACCCAGCCTTAACAGGCATTATATCGGTATGATTGGGAATCATGGATTTTCAGAGGCAAATCGTGCTGTGGCAAAGGCTGATTTGTTAATCATTATCGGAACCAGAGTAGCAGACAGAGCCTGGGGCGGTATTCCCGAAAAAACAACTGAAGATGTCAGGATAATACATATAGATGTAGACCCGGCTGAAATTGGCAAAAATGTTGGAACGCAAATACCTATGGTGGGGGATGCCAAAACCATACTCACACAAATGATTGACAGGATAGATACAACAGACAGAACCGACACTGATGAATGGCTAACTCAGCTAAAGAGTTTTGAAGGTACTGTTAAGTGCAGAAAAACCGGTTTTGTGAATCCCAGGTATGCAATGGAAACATTATCTAAAAAGTTGAATGATGAAGCAATTATTGTTGCAGATGTGGGGCAGAACCAAATCTGGGCTGCCAGGTATTTTGAAGATAGAATTGGAAGGAGCTTTCTTACATCAGGAGGCCTCGGCACAATGGGCTACAGTTTACCGGCGGCGGCAGGTGCGAAAATAGCGGCACCTGAACGTCAGGTAATAGCGGTTGTAGGAGACGGTGGCTTTCAGATGAGCCTTCATGAACTGGGAACAATTTCATATTACAATTTAGAAATTATAATACTTCTTTTTAACAATTCAAGGCTTGGGATGGTCAGAGAACTGCAGGACAGATTCTACGGAAAAGCTAATGCGGTGGAGCTGGACAAAAACCCTGATTTTATCAAGCTGTGTAATGCATTCCGAATTGAAGGTGTAAGAATTACAACAGATTCGCAGCTGGAAGATGCATTTGAAAAAGCTATCAAGCATAAAGGTCCGTTTTTATTGGAGTGTGTGGTAGATCCTGACGAGAGCACATTAATATGACCACACCTGTAAAAAGGATATATTCACTTTATTATTAAGCGTAATAATTGAAAAATGAATAACAGGGAGTGAAAAGTATGAACAGACATGTTCTCTCGGTACTGGTAGAAAACCAGTCCGGTGTACTAAGTCGTGTATCGGGGCTCTTTAGCCGAAGGGGCTATAACATTGACAGCCTGTCAGTTGGAGAGACAGAGGATCCAAAAGTGTCCCGGATGACTATTGTTGTGAGCGGTGACGATTACATTCTTGAACAGATTAAGAAACAGCTTAATAAGCTGATTGATGTAATCAAAATCGTTGAACTTGATGCAGAAAAATCAGTGTTCAGAGAGCTGGCTATGATTAAGGTTAATACAACTATGGAAACAAGAGCTTCAATTATTGAAATTGTATCTATCTTCAGAGCGAATATTGTTGATGTCTCAAACGAAACACTTACAGTTGAAATGACGGGTGACGAATCAAAAATTGAAGCCTTTATAAATCTTATGAACAATTACGGGATAGCTGAAGTTGTTCGAACAGGACTTACTGCTATTGAAAGAGGAAACAAGCATATCAAAAATCAAATTAAAGGTGAGGAGGAATAGGTTATGGCAAAAATGTATTATGAAAAGGATTGTAATCTCAAATTGCTTGAAGGAAAAACAGTTGCGATTATTGGTTACGGCAGCCAGGGTCATGCCCACGCTCTTAATCTACATGAATCTGGAGTAAATGTTATTGTGGGTCTATATGAAGGCAGTAAATCATGGAAGCTGGCCGAAGAAGCCGGGCTCAATGTTGCAACTGCAGCTGATGCGGCTAAACAGGCCGACATTATTATGATTCTTGTAAATGACGAAAAACAAACCGGGCTTTACAAAGAAAGCATAGAACCAAACCTGAAAGCCGGGAAGAGTTTGGCTTTTGCCCATGGCTTTAATATCCACTTTGGACAGATTGTTCCTCCAAGTGATGTAAATGTGTTTATGGTTGCTCCGAAAGGGCCGGGTCATACTGTAAGAAGCGAGTTTCAGGAAGGGAAAGGGGTTCCGTGTTTAGTAGCAGTATACCAGGATGCTACAGGCAATGGAAAAGATTTGGCTTTGGCTTATGCGGCCGGTATCGGTGGAGCAAGAGCAGGAATCCTTGAAACTACCTTTAAAGAAGAGACAGAAACAGACCTTTTTGGAGAACAGGCAGTTTTGTGCGGAGGAGTTTGCGAATTAATGAAGGCAGGGTTTGAAACCCTTGTTGAAGCAGGATACCAGCCTGAAAGTGCATATTTCGAATGCCTTCATGAGATGAAGCTTATTATTGATCTTGTTAATAAAGGCGGACTCAGTTTTATGAGATATTCCATTTCAGATACCGCTGAATATGGTGATTATGTTACAGGAAAACGAATCATTACAGAAGAGACCCGCAAGGAAATGAAAAAAGTTCTTGGCGAAATACAGGATGGCACATTTGCCCGTAATTGGATTCTTGAAAATCAAGCTAATCGTCCTTTCTTTAATGCAAGAAAAAGGATGGAACAAGAGAGCCAGGTTGAGACAGTGGGTAAGGAATTACGAAAGATGATGAGCTGGAACAAATAGCAAATAAGTGCTCAGGAGGTTTAGTATGTCTAGGCGTATATATATTTTTGATACAACCTTAAGGGATGGGGAGCAGTCCCCTGGATGCAGCATGAATCTTCAGGAAAAGTTAGAAGTCGCAAAACAGCTGGAGCGAATGAAGGTAGATATTATTGAGGCCGGATTTGCAATTTCTTCTCCCGGAGATTTTCAGTCGGTTAAAGCAATTGCTGAAACTCTAAAAGATTGTACTGTTACCAGTTTGTCCAGGGCTCTTCCGCAAGATATCGATAAATCATGGGAAGCTATTAAGAATGCTGTAAGTCCGAGAATACATGTGTTTTTGGCAACCTCCCCCATCCATATGAAGTATAAATTGAGGATGACACCTGAAGAAGTTCTGGAGCGGGCAAAAAACATGGTAGCCTATGCGAAAAAATATTGTTCTGATATTGAGTTTTCTGCCGAGGATGCCACAAGAAGCGAGCCGGAATTCTTATATCAGGTATTTGAAGCTGTAATTGATGCAGGTGCCACAGTAATCAACGTACCCGATACAGTTGGATATACTACACCGGATGAATTCTATGAATTTATAAAAAACATTAAGGAAAATGTCAGTAACAGTGACAAAGCTCAGATTGCGGTGCATTGCCATAATGACCTTGGAATGGCAGTAGCCAATACCCTGGCTGCAGCAAGAGCTGGTGCCACTCAGCTTGAATGTACCATAAACGGAATAGGTGAAAGAGCGGGTAATGCTGCCGTAGAAGAAGTTGTTATGGCAATTAAGACCAGGCAATATCTTTACAATATGGATGTACGGCTGGATACAACACAGATTTCCAGATCTTCAAGGCTTATCAGCAGTATTACAGGTGTACCTGTGCAGCCCAATAAGGCTATTGTTGGGGCAAATGCATTTGCTCACGAGTCCGGAATACACCAGCATGGTGTTCTGGCTGAAAAAAGCACATATGAGATTATTACTCCTGAATCAATAGGACTAACCCAAAATAATATGGTGCTTGGTAAGCACTCAGGAAGACATGCCTTTGAGGACAGGTTGAAAATATTAGGTTACAACCTTAGTAAAGAAGAGCTGGATGAAGCCTTTAACAAGTTCAAGATACTGGCAGATAAGAAAAAAGTCGTACAGGATGCAGACCTAGAGGTGCTATTACAGCATAAAGCGGTGCAAGTACCTGAGATCTATAAACTTGACAGATTTGTCATTAATACTGGTAATACCATTACTGCTACAGCTTCTGTACGTCTTATAAAACAAAATGGCGAT
>DUNT01000133.1 GCA_012839205.1 Clostridiaceae bacterium | reverse complement strand
TACAACAAGCAATCAAGCCGCCCGCTACAAATATCATAGGGAACATTATAAGCTTGGAAAGCATGTCTTCAGGAACATTGGCTCCGTGAGCCTGTGCAGAAATAACCAGGTGATAGGCCAGAATGATGCAGGATGCAATTGCACCTACAAAACTTTCCAGCAGATCGGATCCCAGCCCGGCTACGTCGCCTACATTATCTCCTACATTGTCAGCGATGGTAGCAGGGTTACGAGGATCATCCTCAGGAATGTGGGCTTCTGTCTTACCGACAAGATCAGCACCCATATCAGCAGCTTTAGTGTATATGCCACCACCTACGCGGTTAAACATTGCCACCATGGAGCAACCTAAAGCATAACCGGAAAGAGTCATGGTAAAGGGTATAAAAGAAACACCTATCCAGTTGGTTACTGTTTCCATATTATTTAATTGGCCCATAATCATGCCAAAAATAATATAAACAATAAATAAGCCCAGGAGTGCAAAGCCTGCCACACACAGTCCCATAACAGAACCGCCCCGGAAAGCAACTTTAACAGTTTTTCCGATATCCTTTGTTTTGCGGGCTTCATTAGATACCCGAACATTTGAATAGGTAGCAATCTTCATACCTACCAAACCAGCGGCTCCGCTCATAATAGAGCCGATAACAAGTGATATAGCTGCCTGCCAACTGGTCAGCAGCACTAAGAGCACAGCCACAACAGCCACAACTGCATATAGTACCTTGTACTCGTAGTTAATAAATGCATTTGAGCCAATACGTATTGCACTGGCGATTTCTTTCATCTTGTCAGTACCTTCGTCCATCTTCTTCACTGTTGTGAAGTTAAATGCGGCAAAAGCCAATGCCAAGATAGAAGCGATGATGACTAGACTAATTATTGACATGTATGTCCCTCCTTGTTTGCTATGCGAAACCCAAATTTCGCTTATTATATCATAGGCTAAAAAAATGTATTATTCAATAGCTTTTCCAACAAATTATGATGTTTTTTTATAAGACAAACATAAAAAAATCTGTGAAACAACAGTTAGTTTTAAAATAGTACAAAATAAACAGTTTTTTACTGGTAATATACTTCTCAGATATGTAGAAAAATATGATTAATAATCATAAAAACGGAAAACAGATAAGTAAAATAATATAGCATTTTATTAAGCTGATTTTTAAGTATAATGTTTTATTTATGTATGGATTTTTAATATGTTTAGATATATAATTAACATTACACTAATTATATACACGATACGATAAGATAATAATATGTTGTGCTGTCAGCATGTTATGCAGACAATACATGTAATGTCCGGAGGTTGCCAAGTTGCGAGATATATACGAAAGCCCCTTTAATAAACGTTATGCCAGCAAAGAAATGATGGAAATCTTTTCGCCACATAAAAAGTTTAAAACATGGAGAACATTATGGATTGCACTTGCGGAAGCCGAGAAGGAACTTGGATTAGCTATAACTGATGAACAAATTGATGAACTTAAGCTTTACAGAGACGACATTAATTACGAATTAGCAGAAAAAATTGAGAAAGAAACACGTCATGATGTTATGTCTCATGTACACGCCTACGGTGCTCAATGTGAGAAAGCCAAAGGAATAATTCATTTAGGTGCCACTTCTTGTTATGTTGGCGATAACACAGATATAATAATTTATACAGAAGCCTTAAAACTAATCAAAAAGAAGCTCTTATCCGTTATATCTAAACTATCCCGATTTGCAGAAGAATATAAAGATCTGCCTACATTAGGCTATACTCATTATCAGCCTGCACAGCTTGTTACTGTTGGAAAACGGGCATGTTTGTGGATTATGGATCTTTTATTAGATGTTGAAGAGCTAGATTTTGTTATTGATAATTTAAGGCTCTTAGGCTGCAAGGGAACCACCGGAACTCAGGCCAGTTTTTTAGCACTCTTCAATGGAGATCATGAAAAAGTAAAAAAACTTGATAGTCTGATTGCTGAAAAGTTAGGGTTTACAAATATTATGCCGGTATCCGGTCAAACCTATTCCAGAAAACAGGATTCCAGGGTACTAAACGTATTAAGTGCTATAGCTCAAAGTGCATACAAGTTTAGTAACGATATGAGATTATTGGCTAATCTCAAAGAGATGGAAGAACCTTTCGAAAAGAATCAGATAGGTTCTTCAGCAATGGCATATAAAAGAAATCCTATGCGAAGCGAGCGAATTTCATCATTAGCACGATATGTTATTGTTGATGCCCTTAATCCAGCAATTACAGCATCAACCCAATGGTTTGAAAGAACATTGGATGACTCAGCAAATAAACGAATCAGTCTGCCTGAAGCATTTTTGGCCGTGGATTCAATATTAAATATCTATAATAATATTGCAGATGGAATTGTCGTTTATCCAAAGATTATCAGAAAAAGAGTTATGGAAGAACTGCCTTTTATGGCTACAGAGAATATTCTTATGGAAGCCGTTAAGCGGGGTGGTGACAGGCAGGTGCTTCATGAACGCATACGTATTCATTCAATGGAGGCTTCTAAAATTGTTAAAGAAGAGGGTAAACCCAATGATTTAATAAACAGAATTGCAAATGATCCTCTTTTTGATATCAGTATAGAGGTGTTAAATAATGTTCTAAAACCAGAAAACTATATTGGCCGCAGCAAAGAACAAGTTGAAGAGTTTTTATCTCAACATGTTATACCTGTATTAAAGAAGAATAATGCAGAAGAAATCAATGTTGTATTAAAAACTTAAATAATGAACCCTAAGTCCTATTGATATTTTTCTTCTGTTAATGTAACATTGTCATATCGTCTTATTGTAAGTAATATATTAACCGGAGGTCATGCGTTATGGTTGCCATTAATAAGTATAGTAATGTACCACTCTACTGTCAGCTAAAGAATTTAATAATCCAAAAAATTGAGAGCGGTGAATTTGAGGCTGACCAGAAGATTCCTTCAGAACAGGTATTTTGCGATCAATACGATATCTCCAGACCTACCGTCAGACAAGCCATTAATGAATTAACTGCGGCTGGTCAATTATATAAACTGAAGGGTAAGGGTACTTTTGTATCTGCACAAAAAACAAATATAAGTATTAACGACTATACCGGTTTTACTGATTCAATACTGGACACCAAGGATCCATCAGAAAAAGATATATTATCCATTGAGGTTGTGGCAGGTAAAGACCATCCTAGAGTTTTAGAGGCCTTTGGAATGAAACCGGAAGGAAAACATGAATTTGCCGCTATTACATATACAAATTCGATAAAAAATGAAGTTGTTTCATTAAGTGTATCATATATTCCATTGGCTTTATTTCCTGAAATCTGTGAGGATATTCAGTCTAATAAGGATGTACTCAGGGGGAAATATCCTTTGATACCCAACAGTACAAAAAGTACACTTGATGTTATAAATACTGACCAGAGGGATGCGGTACATTTGCAGTTGCAACCAGGGCAACCACTTATTCGTATTAACAATATTCTTTATTCAAAAAGCGGACAACCGGTGGAATATATTATAACAAAATATCGTGCTGATAAAACCAAACTTCAATTCGAAAATCACAAATAATAATTTTGCAATCATTATATATATTTATAAATAAAAGCCGGCTATAAACCGGCTTTTGTTATTGCATATTCTGCTGCATGGTCTGATATTTTTGAGCAGCCGTCATGACATCGTTTAGATTAGCATTTTTGACATTATACCAGCCTTTTTGTTTCATAGCATTGAAAATTTCAAATTGTATCTGTTGTTTATCATTAATAATCTTCGCCATTTCTGAACGTAGATTTTCACAGGTTGACTCTGCAAGAAAGGTTCCATAAGCGCTTATTATTTGTTTTTCGCTGCTCAGTGCATCATTCATTATTTGCTGCTCGGTTAAACTGTTTGTCTGTTGTTGCATTATTCTACCTCCTTATTGTTGCTGTGCAGGTTTATTATGAGAGTTCAGATAGTTAAACAGCATATTAAAATGCTGTTTATGAAGCTGAGCAGCTTTATTGCAAATATCTTTAAGCTGCGGATCATTACAGTTCTGAGCATACATATCAAGTTTTTTATAATTCAGCGACTCATAATTCAGCATGTCTTCCAGAATAGTCAAGTTTTTGCTTGTAAGCATAGCCTGCCCCTGTTGTATTGGTTGATTATTTTGCTGCATCTGTTGCATATATTAAATCAGCACCTCCGTTATAATATTGTATAAGAATAGTCTGCTCAAAGAATTGATGTTTTATAACTTTTTCAATTGGAACAAAATTTATTAATTTTTTTGAATATCTTAGTTAAACGTCCAATATACTTATATTGACCGAATGGGTCATGCATATTGCATGTACCGACTGATACTGAAGGGGGATTAGCTGTGGAGAGTTTATACAGCGTTTATAATGATATTGCGGAAAGGACAAAGGGAGACATATACATAGGAGTTGTCGGGCCTGTAAGAACCGGCAAATCTACCTTTATCAAAAAGTTTATGGAAACTCTTGTAGTGCCTAATATCAAGGATCCATATGATAAAGGAAGAGCAATTGATGAAACGCCACAGAGTGCATCAGGACGAATGATAATGACAACAGAGCCCAAATTTGTTCCTAATGAAGCGGTCACAATCACAATGGAAGACAATATCAGTTTTAATGTCAGATTAGTTGACTGCGTCGGTTATATGGTTAAGAGTGCTATAGGACATATGGAGGATGAGGTACCGAGAATGGTAAAAACTCCATGGTCCGATTATGAGATTCCTTTTGAAGAAGCCGCTGCTATTGGTACCAGAAAGGTTATCAAAGAGCACTCTACCATAGGGGTAATGATTACAGCTGATGGGTCATTTACACAGTTTTCCAGAAATGATTATCAGGAAGCTGAAGAAAGTGTAATTAAAGAGCTCAAGGCTACCGGTAAGCCCTTTGTTATAGTTTTAAACACTGCAGTGCCTGATGCGCCTGAAACAAAAGATTTGGCCAGGGAGCTCAGCGAGAAGTATTCAAAGACCGTTATACCAATAGATTGTTTAAATCTGAATGTTCAATCTATTAATAAGGTTATGAATGGTATTTTGATGGACTTCCCAATAAGCGAAATCTGTTTCAATCTGCCTGAATGGATACTGTCTCTTGATAGCGAACACTGGCTGAGAAAAGAAGTGTTTAATGCCATTAATGATTCCTTTATGGATAGAACTACATTAAAATCTACTTATGATGCCTCAAATAGACTTAATACATATGAGTTTTTAAGTAAAGCTGCATTGAATGATGTACGTATGGGAACAGGTGAGTTAACAATTGATATAAAACCTGCTGACGGCTTATTCTATCGCATCGTGAGGGAGGAAACAGGACTTGAAATTGACGGGGAACAGCGCTTATTTGCAGTGCTTAAAGAACTCTCCGGAATAAGAAGTGAATATCTTAAGGTTGAAGATGCTCTGGCAGAAGTCAGAACAAAGGGTTACGGTGTTGTTACTCCAAAACTCGAAGAATTAACACTGGAGCCACCTGAGATTGTCAGACAGGGAACTCGTTTTGGAATAAAGCTTAGGGCAAGTGCTCCATCCATACATATGATAAGAGCAGATATAGAAACAGAAATAGCTCCCCTGGTGGGATCCGAGAAGCAATCCGAGGAACTGGTAAATTATCTGTTGAAAGAATTTGAAGGAAAACCCGAGAAACTATGGGAGTCAAATATTTTTGGAAAATCGCTACATGAGCTGATTACAGAAGGATTGCAAAATAAACTATATAAGATGCCTGAGGATGCTCAGTTAAAACTTCAGGAGACATTGCAGAAAATAATAAATGAGGGAAGCGGTGGACTTATCTGCATTATTCTTTGATGAGTCCTCGTCCTGAGGGTCACGCAACACGCCATTATATTATCCTGGGTGCAGCACAGCGGAGTCGAAGGATCTTTAGTCAACAATATAGATTCTTTGATGGTACCTGGAAAAAGGTATGCTGTAATTATAGGCCTGAACGGAGTTTCTTAAAGCCCATAAAAGGGCTTTTTTGCTATCAAAAATTAATAATTTATTATTGGATTTATTTATGAAAAACAGTGATATAATATTTATATTAATTACATCAATACACCGAAAGGAGCTTATGTATGTTGGAACTATCCGGTGAGAAAAGAAAAAGGGGCAGACCAAGAAAAAATCCCGCAGAAAATGACACCCCAATTGTTAAGGAAGTAAAAAGAGGCCGGGGAAGACCTAAAAAGACTCAAAACTCATTTTCTGCAATTGAAACTAATAAACCAGTTAATATATTAGATTCAGAAGAGCTTAGTTATAAAGCAATAAATGCCTGGGATAATCCAAAATTCAATAAAAAAAGCATTATATCTTTTTGTGAAGGATATAAATCCTTTATGAATAAGGCAAAGACAGAACGTGAATTTATAAAAGAAAGCGTTACTTTGGCTAAACAAAATAATTTCATAAATCTTGATGAGGCTGGAGATATAAAACTAAAACCCGGAGACAAAGTGTATCGTGTCTTTAAGGAGAGATTAATGCTTCTTGCAGTAATGGGAAATAAACCTCCGGAAGAGGGTACCAGAATAGTAGGTGCTCATGTCGATTCTCCACGTATCGATATCAAACAGAATCCTTTATATGAATCTACTGATATGGTTTTCTTTAAAACCCATTATTACGGTGGAATAAAAAAGTATCAGTGGCTTGCTATACCTCTTGCTTTGCATGGAATTATTGTTAAAGCTGATGGAACCAGTGTTGAGGTTAATATAGGAGAAGACGAAAAAGATCCTGTATT
>DUNT01000132.1 GCA_012839205.1 Clostridiaceae bacterium | reverse complement strand
CGTTCCGCTCAGGGTGACAGGGTTTCGTATAAGATCCTTCGGATGCTCCCGGGATGACAATGCGAAGTGAAGAATCTTTCAAGTCAACACTATGCATTGAACCCGGTAAATTTTGCGAGAAACTAATATAGTGGGTATAATAATAGAAAAAACATTATAATTGCCTGTAAGGCTGAATCACTGATTGAAACGGAGAAACAGATGAGAACTGCAGGAATTTGTATAGGTGCGTCAACCATAACAATGGCGTGCGTTACGGAAAAAGAAAATATACTCTTAGTCGACAAAACCAGCTCCATATCCCATGAGGGAAATCCCAGAGAAATACTGCTTAATCTACTAAATCAAGACTATATTAAAAATGCTGACCGGATTGTGGTTACAGGGCGTAAGCTGAGACATCTGGTTAACGCAACCACCTTGTCTGAGCCTGAGGCTGCAGAAGAAGCATATAAGTATATAATTAATACTCAAAACCACCATGGTTTAGAGAGTCTTTCCCGGACTTTGTCGGCTTATCCGGCTGTAATTGTGAGTGCCGGCGGTGAGACCTTCATGGTATACAAGCTGGACGCAAAGGGACGAATAATCGAAGTTAAAAGCGGTAACAAATGTGCATCGGGAACAGGGGAATTCTTTTTACAACAGATTAAAAGAATGAATCTCCCCATTGATGAAGCAGTAGAAATTGCCGATTTAAAAAATCCCTACAAGGTGGCTGGCCGTTGCAGTGTTTTTTGCAAAAGCGATTGTACACACGCGCTCAACAAAGGGGCTGCAAAATCAAGTGTGGTAGCCGGATTGTGCAAAATGATGGCTGACAAAATCACCGAGCTCTTAAAGGATGAAACCCAATCCAAAGTAATCCTGGTAGGCGGAAGCTCTTCCAACAGAATTATGGTGGAATATCTTAGGGAAGCAGGGCTGGATGTGATTATTCCGGCTTACAGCAATTGTTTCGAGGCTCTGGGAGCAGCGCTGTGGGCTTTGAAAAATGAAACTGTTCCAATTAATATAGATGATTTTTTCAGGGAAACCGCTCATGAATTTCCGCATCACAAACCTTTATCGGAAGCCAAATCAAAAGTAAGGTTTATGGAATCGGTAAGGGGTAAAGCAAATTATGGCGATGACTGCATACTGGGCCTGGATGTCGGTTCTACCACAACCAAGGCTGTATTAATGCGAAAAGAGGATCAGGCCATCCTTGCCGGCATATATCTTCGCACCAATGGTGATCCGGTGGCGGCATCCCGGAAATGTTACGAGGGTATCAAGTCTCAGTTAAGTGTTCCGGTAAATATTACAGGTTTAGGAGTAACCGGCTCCGGCCGGCAAATCTCCGGACTTCACGCTCAAACACCGGCTGTCATCAATGAAATAATCGCCCATGCCAGGGCAGCAGCTTTTTTTGATCCAAAGGTTGATACCATTTTTGAAATAGGAGGGCAGGACGCAAAATATACCTATCTTACCAACGGGGTAGCTTCCGACTATGCCATGAATGAGGCATGCTCGGCAGGTACCGGATCATTTTTGGAAGAATCAGCGTTTGAGTCGCTTAATCTGAAAGTTGAAATGATAGGAGAGATTGCATTAAAGGGGAAGAACCCACCCAACTTTAATGATCAGTGTGCCGCTTTTATAGGAAGTGATATTAAAACAGCCATACAAAACGGCATTTCCAGGGAGGATATAGCAGCAGGGCTGGTATATTCCATCTGTCTGAACTACTTAAACAGGGTTAAAGGGAACCGGGCTGTGGGGCAAAAGGTATTTATGCAGGGAGGCGTATGCTACAATAAAGCGGTTCCGGCGGCAATGGCCAATTTGACAGGCCGTGAAATTATAGTCCCTCCTGAGCCGGGGCTGATGGGAGCCTTCGGGGTTGCTCTGGAGACCATGTCCATGCTGGACAATGGCCAGATTGAAACCCAAAATTTTGATCTGGAAGAGCTGGCCAGCCGGACCGTTACTTATAAAGAGCCGTTTATCTGCCAGGGCGGCAAAGAAAAATGTGACCGCAAATGTCAGATATCCCGGATAACAATAGGAAATAAAACATATCCCTTCGGGGGAGCATGCAACAAATATTATAACAACTTTACCCGTTACCGAAATCATTTTGGGAACAAAGAAGAGGCGGATGTAGAAACGCTGGACCTTGTAGCTTTAAGAGAGCGGCTGCTTATAAAATACGCAGAACTTGATACAGACAAGAACACTATTGACAATAAAACCAGTCCGGCCAAAAAGATTGGAATAAGTCTTTCACTCATGGCCAATACCCTGCTGCCGCTTTATGCGGTATTCTTCAAAACACTGGGCTATGAAGTGGTTTATCCGGTGAAATATGATGCCGAAGGGTTATCCCGCAAAGGCGCCGCATTCTGCTGGCCGGTGGAGCAGGCTCACGGCATTTTACAGGAGCTTTTGGGTCTTAAACCTGATATTGTATTCCTTCCTCATGTAAAGGCGTTTCCGGTGCCGGGAGGGCAGGATGTGAGTGTCTGCTGTCCGTTTGTGCAATCGGAACCATATCTTCTTAAATCTGCTTTTCCTGAGCTTGAAAAAATTCCAATACTTAGCCCTGTATTGGATATGACCAGCGGCTATGAAGCCGCCGAAAAAGCATTTACAGATATGGCGAAGAACCTGGGCCACACAGAAGATGAGGCAACCGCAGCCTTTAATAATGGCCTGAAGGCACAAAACGGTTTTCATGAAGCTCTGATGCAGGAGGGAATGAAAGTACTTAAGGAGATTGAAACCTCTCCGGATACCGCCATTATTCTTTTCGGCAGACCATATAACGCATTTTCCGGACTTGGAAACATGGGAATACCCAAGAAACTGGCATCCAGGGGCTACAGAGTAATACCCCAGGATTTCCTGCCTGTTTTTAATGAGGGATCCCGGGATAAAATGTATTGGGCGTCAGGCCAATGGATCTTGAAAGCTGCTCATTTTGTTGCCAGACACGAAAAACTATTTGGTGTATATATAACAAACTTCAGCTGCGGCCCGGATTCTTTTCTACTGACCTATTTCAGAAACATAATGGGAAGCAAGCCGTCCCTTACTTTGGAACTGGATTCCCATACCGCAGATGCAGGTGTGGATACACGTGTTGAAGCATTTTTGGATGTGGTGAGCCGTTACAGAGATATGGAAACCTCGGCAAAGGGTAAACTAAAAT
>DUNT01000131.1 GCA_012839205.1 Clostridiaceae bacterium | reverse complement strand
GCAGTCTACAGCCCGGCTGTAGACTGCTACGATTTAGCGCTCCATCTCCAACATCCGGTTTCTAGTCGCGCTCACTCCGCAATCCATGCTCCGCTTTAAATCGCAGCAGCCACGCCGCTTTAATTACGTTTGTTCAAGCTATCATCCTAAGCGCGGCGGTAGCCTCCTTTATGTCAACCTGAGCGTCAGTGAAGGATCTTGAACGTCAACGCTAAAGATTCTTCATTACGCTTCGCTCCATTCAGAATGACACGAGGGGGCCCAGAATGACATCTTTGTTCACATAATTCTTAATATGAGCTTGCGAATATCAAGAAAGTTGCCGCCGCGGCAGCAAGGCAATTTTCTTAAAATGAGTTCACACAATCAAAAGAACTGCCGCTGTAACAGCAGGACAGTTCTATAATTATTTATTACATTCATTATTTGGATAATTTTAACTAAACGGCATTCTTTATTTTGAACCTGAGCTGATGGGTTTTGCACCAGTTTCAACTGTTTTGCTTACGGGCAAATATTTATCCCGGGAGATTTCTTCAGTTTTTCCGGCAATTGTCCGGGTGACATAGGCAGTAAATCCCGGAATCCCTTCTGATACTACCTTGGTAACATTGGGAGGCAAAGAATCATTTACTACAGTTATAACTGACGGCGGTACAAAATCTTTTTTTTCTACAGCCAGGGTTCCGGTTGCAATTTCACCTGTAGAAGCAAAATAAACACTGAATCTGTTTGCTGTTACTTCAGATAAAAGCAATAAAGGCTTACCTGTCTCATTCTTAAAAATCAGATTGGCACCTTCTCCCTCAATAACTGCCTCCAGACCGGACTCAGCATAGGACACTGCTTTTTGTGCAGGCTTACGGTTCAGAACCTTTATCCCGTCCATGGGCAATGCTGCCTGATAAATGGCAGTTGCTACGCGGTTTAATAAATCCTCTTCCATGTCTCCTGAAAATTGCGAGAAATCCAATATATAATCCAGCCTGAACTCCTGGTTATTCTCGATAATCACGCTGTTAATACTGTTCTTGCAGCTTTCTGCCTTCTCATTAAGGTCGGGATCAAATTCGACATTGCTTTTTGAAGCTAGTGTATTAAAAGTCTCTTTATAAACAGGATTCGATAATGTCTTAATGATAACTGTAGAATCATTCAGATTTATTCTGTAGGGAGCACTAGTGGCAAATATCATATCTTTTAATTCTTGCTCCAGTTTTGTATAGTCAATGCTCAAGCCGGGAATACCGGGAATAAGTTTTAATGAACCATTCTCAATTATGTACATTTCATCAACCGGCTCAGTTTTATAATGAGAAAGTAATTCCTCACATCTTCTGATCAGCTTTCCTGAATTATATGTAAAAACAGGCATTACATCATAGCTCATTGAATCTGGAAATAACATTTCAAATCCGTTTTTGGGCAATCCATTTTTTATATTTTCCAAAGTTTTGTCAATGTCAACATTGACATCAATATCCTGATATGGAACAGAAAAAGGTATACCCTCTATTTCTATTCTTAGTTCACTGCTTTCAATCTGTTTAGCATAATAATCTGACAACACTTCTCTGGCATATTCAATGGTAACATCATTTAATGCGATTTCCCCGATTTTGACCGTTACTGTTTCCGACACCGGCTTTAAGACTGAAAGAAATAACAACCCGGCTCCAGTACCAAATAGTATCTGAATTACAAAAAAGAAAGCCCATAAAATATTAATTGAACGTTTCATATTCTGCCTCATCTCCGTAAAACAAACGAGCCAGGAAATCCTGACCCGTAGCAATTGTTTGTTTAGATTGGGCTCTCAAGCCCGTCTGCATCTATTGATTTACTATAACGGGTGGGGACTTTTCTGCTCCGTAACAAGTTTCGGTATACCCGCTATGCATTGTATGTTATTCTTCATAATTCATCACAAGTTCGATAAGTTTTCCATGAGCTTTTACTTCATCTATCAGCTGGTCGGTAATAATATCTCCATTATTGATTATTACTTGGCCGTCTGAGGAGTATATGGTTTTAGTTACTTTCTTTCCTGCAAGATACTGTCTTTGGCGTTGTTCAAACAGTTCTGCCGCACTTAAAGTATGCTCTTCTTTCGTATCGTCTGCTGCCGGCAGCTCTGAAGAAATCTTTAGTTCAAATTCCTCTTCATATGCCTTTTCTTCTTCACTTTCTTGTTCAGTTTCTAGTACGGTTTCTTCTTCACTTTTTTCAAACGGTATTTGAAAACTTGTGTCAGGGTAAATGGAATCTATATTTAAAATCTCTTCTTTCTCTGTCTCAGTTTCTTCCTCTGCCTTAATCTCTTCGGAAACATCCTCTTCTGGTTCCTGGCTGATAATCACCGAAGGTGTTATTTCCTCGTCAGAAACGGGAGATTGCAGATTTAGACTAAAATTTTTTTTTTCTTCTTCTGAGGACTCGTCTTCAATTGAATGCGGCGATTCAATCAATTGATCAATAAAATCATCTTGTACCACAAGAAGGTCCTTACCAAAAGTAATGATACTGCTTCGAGGTATAATGCCTGACGGCATTGAATCGTTAACCGGTACAAATTCAACACCGGTTATATTATATGTATTATCGTCATTAACATAGAAATCACCTGTTTCACCCAATAAGCTGCCCTTTTTGGTTAAAACACGAGTACCACTTACAGTGATATTTTTTTGCATAAGTTCGATTGCCGCCGGAATCTTCACTATGTCGCTGATATCGTCAGGTTGTTGAATGGTTAATGCATATTCGCCAATACCTAATACTCTGTCGGCGGGAATTACACCTCCGGAAAGAGATCTGACACCGCTGTCGATGACAAAAAAGTCTATCGTACCTTTCGAAGCATTGATTATGACGTTTTTGACCTTTCCGATCTCATTCCCATCAAAAATGCTTACTACTGGCAAGCCGATAATCTGCTGAGCAGTTTTCATCCTCAGCTACCCCCTTAATGGTTTAAATTTATTGCAAAATCATTATTATATAACAATTCAAATATAATAATATCAGTTTAATATATATATATCAATGATTTATCGCTAAGAAATTTTAATATTTCGTAATATTTCCTCTTTTTTGTCTGTACTTAACAGATTACACTGAGCGGAATCTAATAATTTGTAGATTGATTCGGTATTTCCTGTCATCTTGTATAACGAGCATAAATCCAATATTATCAGAAAACAAAGTTCGTCATCGGGACCGAGAATTAATGCACTTTCAAAGGCTGTAATTGCATTTTTATAATTATGACCGGTTTTGTCTTCCATAGCTATTTCTATCAGCTTCAAAATCTCAGATTGTTTATCTGCATTATACTCCGGGAACCCGGCAAATACAGGCTGATCATATTCCGGTACTTCAGGAATGCTTTGTTTTTCCTCTTCCTGTTTTTCAATTGCAGGAAGCCCATCACTGATTTCACCCTCAATCACAGCAGAAATGACTTCCTCGCTGATTTCTATGGTATCTTCATTTTGTTCAGGCAAGTCGATTATACCAGTTCTGTCCTGAAAAGAATCTTCAATGATGCTCTCTGATATACTGCCGGATTCATCAGTTTCGGTTTCTTCCTCCTTTTCAAACTTTTTAATAAACATTGAATGCAGCAGATAAAAAACAACTAAGGCTAGTACCGCTACAAAAAAGAAGGCAGCTACCAATGATACCGGAACAGAAAGAGACAGTCCTTTTATTAAATAATCTGCGACGAATGGTATTAACGAAGCGCCAACCATGGCCAGAACTGTGGAAAATATCAATGTTAAAGTGTTTTTCATGTTTGTTTGTTTCTTTTTTTTCAAAACAAAGAAATGAATAACACCTATTATACATATGGTTGCGTTGGCAATCAAACAATACTCCAGGTACATAATCACGTACACTCCATCTTTTATATAATATAATTTTCTAACTATTATTAATATCGGTTATTTTTTTATTCTGTTTACTCTTTCCCAAAAAAATTATCTATTCCTTGTTTTATACCCTTTGCAAGAAGTTCCTGATACTCAATAGTTTTCAACTTTGCCTCTTCTGCTTCATTGGAGAGGAAACCACATTCTACCAAAGCAGTAGGCACCTTGAGATCCCTAAAAAGGATTATCCGTTCTTTCTTGAGTAATGCAGTCCGTTTGTTGGTATTGTCACAAACAGCAATCATTGCGTTTTGAATGCTTTTTGCCAGTCTTTCACTGTCGGTTGAAGATGGTGGGTAAAAGGTTTGTGCGCCATAATATTTTGTATCCGAAAAGCTGTTCATATGAATGCTGATAACCGCGTCAGCCCCACTTTGGTCAATAAACTGTTTCCTTGCGGTAAGGTCCTGCTTGCGTTTCTGATATATTTCCTTTGTCCCGGGAGAATAATTAAGTTTATCCTCTGTTCTTGTCATATAGACAGTATAGCCGTCTTGTTCCAGTAAATTTTTTAATAGCTGGGCTATCCTTAAATTCAAATCCTTTTCTGCCAGGCTGGAATAATTACTTACTTTTCCCGGATCTTCTCCTCCATGTCCTGCATCTATCACAACTACAGGCCCTGTGCTTTCTTTGATGGTTTCGGCAGTTGGGGAAGTCCTTCCATCGATGCTGAATATTGCCACCGACAAAAACAATATAAGAAGAATAAGTACGGCATTTTTTCTCTTTACTAATACGATCATGCATTATCCCATCCCTATGTATGTATTTATACTAAGATATTCAGGATAGGGTTGGACTTATCACAAAAAAACGTGCATGTCTTTTCTGAACACAATGAAGATTTTTTTGTGTCTGACATAATACGGCTGCATGAATCTAATTTTTGACTTACTTTGCCGGCAGCATATTATCTTATGCCCTCCTTGTTTAACAGTTAAGAATCTTTCATGTTCACACGAAGTTTCTTCGACTCTGCTAATGTGACCCTCTGGATGACAGTATGCAAGCCTCATAATGACATTATAAGTGAAGTTCAGTATGGTTTGCAATGTGAAAGGTGCTGTAATTTAAATTGAATGGTAGTTTATCATGTTGCCAGGAAATCAACAAAAGACCGCTGATTGTGACAACGGCCCTTTGTTGCAAGTTTCTAAACAGTGCTTATTCTATATAATCATTTGTATAACTACTGGTCTCTGCAATCATTTCCTCTGATTCAGCCTCTGCCTCTGCCTGGAGATTAGCTGCTTTACCTGTCTCGAAAATAATTTTGATAATTGCTCCTGTACCGAATACCCAGATGGCAACATTCAATATAAATGATACTACACCAATAACAGGCGCCACCAGACTAATAGTTTTCAGCAGATTAAGGACAATTTTTAGGATGGTAATGGAACCGATTCCTATAGCCAATCTTCCGGCAACACTATATTTTCTGCTTGTAATAACATTACCAAGCCATATTGAAACCGGTATATCTGCAAATAAAACTGTAACAACCATTACAAAAATAAACAACAATAATCCAAAGAAGAATACAGAACCTTTTACTAGAATAATGGCCAGAATAAGAAGCAATACCAGCGACAAACTTCCCGCCACAAGGGTTCCCAGGGTAGCTATACCTATGCCTGCAGCCGAGAGCGGCTTTGCTTCTATAAAGTCACCTGAACGAAGGAAGAATCTTGGAAACAGTTTATATAAAAGTAAAGCAAAGAGGTAATAAACTAGCATGGTAAAGATTGTCTTAATTATGTTCCAAAAACTGATTCTGTTGTCGATTTCTCCTTTGCTCACAGGTTCAATCTGGATAAACTCATATTCTCCCACCTGGACATCAGAAGGAACTTCATACCTTGTAACTCCTTTGTATATCAGTTTTCCCTTAATTACTGTTCCGGGATTCATCCTGAATACAGAACCTTCCTGCATGTCATTAATTTTAACATCGCCTTCGTAGATACCGCCAAGAGTTACATCTCCTCCGTATATAATTGTGTCACCTGAAACTCTGCCGTATGAAGAAACTATACCACCGAAAAGATAAGCATTACGTCCTATTTCTGCATCTTCATTAATGACTACATTTGATGCAAAAATCATGGCATTTCTATCAATAACAGCAGAAATGCTTACAGTATTCGAACCTGTGCGTACACTGCCCATAATATGCCCGTCAATATTAATTTCGGCACTTCCGGCGATTAAATCCCCCTCTACCTCACCTGAATTTTTCAACATCTGTGCTCCGGCTATAAAATCACCAAGAATAATCCCGTCATTAATAACAGTATTTCCGCCGGTGATAAAATCTCCCTTATGGGTTTCCCCGGCTCTGATAATTGGGTTTCCATCTGAGGCAAAGGCAAAAACGGAACCTGCCAAAATAAAAACCATCAGCACTGAACTGACTAATACTATCCACCCTTTTTTCATAATAACCTCCAGTTTAACGTACAGAAATATAGCGCCTGCGCATTTTCTGTAAAATTGATACTACGCTTAATAATCCATAGATTAAGGCAGCAATGATGGCAATATTCATTGTGGGTTTTATAAAATACGTATTGAAAAAATCCCGGAATGCAGTAAAGATAGTTGCAGAGGTATTATAAGCTGCAATAAATTCATTGAAAGTTTCCCTTATAAAAGTAAATATACCGGTTCTGAAAATGCTGTCCAGCCAGGTAGCTACAATTACTACAAAAACAATAAGATTGCAAATCACATATGGCATCAAAAAATCTCTTTTCTGCTTAACCGAATTCAGTTTAGCTATAACCCTGTTCTCTATACCGGCTGGAGCTTGACATACCGACGTTTCCATAAAGGTAAAAGTCTCAGTAAGTTTATTGAATCTCGCCTTGCATGAACTGCACTCATCAATATGTGTATTCAGCTCTTTTTCATGAATTTTAGATATTTCTTTATCAAATCTTTTCATCATTAGATTCCAGGCCCGTCTGCAATCCATGCTTCTTCCCCCTTTGTCACAACCTTTTGCGAGTATGTAGTAAGACTTTTCGCAAGCATTTTTCGTGCCCTGTAAAGCCTGTTCTTGACAATACTCATAGGGTATCCGGTAATATTGCATATTTCTTCGTAGCTTAATGAATGTTGATGATAAAGCTGGATGACGATACGATATTTCTCGGGTAAACTGTTTATCGCACTTCTTATATCATTTCGTCTTTCGGTGTCCAAGGCAGCATCTTCAGGGTTATTCTTATCTGTCGTTATTTTTTCCATTTCTTCATCGTTCCAGGCTGTAATTCGCCGGCTTTTGTAATTAAGATTAATACAATGATTCACCGTAATTCTTGCAATCCAGGTTTTAAAGGTAAATTCAGGGTTGTATCTGGACAGGTTGGCCCAGGCCTTCAAAAAGACTTCCTGAGTCACATCGGCAGCATCGTTCTTATTTAACAAAGTGTTAAGGGCAATACTGTACACCAGATTCTTATACTTTGTGACCAAGAATTCGAAGGCATCTTTTTGTCCATTTAGGCATTTTTTGATATGGACCATATCCTCCATCCGCTTTCCCTCCGCTTACATCTATAAATACAGCCAATAATATAAAATGTCTGAAAATTAAAACAAACCTATTTGAGTATCCTCCTTGTCTTCTTCCTTAAGATAGCATCCTATGGCAGGAACGTTTGCCCTGTAGTATTCCGGGTCATTTAAATTGGTCTCGTTGAGAGGTAGTATTTTTCTAAGTGTACTGCCTTTTTTGGATTTCAATACCCAAACTCCTTGAGAATCTCGAGTAGCCTTTGGCCTGATCTGAGAAGTGTTAAAAACTAATACTTTATCTATACTGCTGAATGCAGCAAAATCCATATCCTCTTCCAGAAAGAATATTCCAACCAGAGGAGAAATAGCATTATAAGCATTGGAAAGTTTTTTTCTGTTGGTTTTTGTTTCGTAGCTGGATACCGGAACTTTAGACATCTTTCCGTTTTGATAGGCAAACAGAAAATGTCCCGTAAAGTCCTCGGTGGCATGCATTTTTATTATTTCTTCCCCAGTCTCCAAATTTAATATATTATTAAGATAATCGCCCAGCTGACTTGCCTTACTGTCAGGTAATTCGTAAACTTTTACTTTATAAACCACGCATTTGTTGGAGAATAAAAGTAATTCAGCCTTATTTCGGGTATCAGCTTCCTGTATGATAAAATCATCATCCTTCAGCTTATGCTCACCTGCCGACCTTAGAGAAATCAAAGGTACCTTTTTTACATAACCCTCATCAGTTAAAATTATCCGAACATTATAATCTTCAATAAAATCGTCAGGGGTAATCTCCTCGATACTGTCTTCACCGATAATCTCGGTTTTTCTGTCTTGTCCGTACTTTTTGGATACCTCCTCCAATTGGCTGCATATAATGTCCAGTACTCTGGCATCATGAGCTACAATATCCTTTAAATCTTCAATTTCATTTTTTAATCTTTCAATATCGGCTGTTTGTCTTAAAATATACTCTCTGTTTAAATTTCTGAGCTTTATTTCGGCAATGAATTCAGCCTGGTTTTTATCAATTCCAAAACCTTTTATTAAATTCGGCACTACCTGTGATTCCTGCCCGGTATTTCGAATTATCCGAATAGCTTTGTCTATATCCAGAAGTATTTTTGAAAGCCCCGTCAGTAAGTGAAGGTGTTCGCTCTTCTTTTTGATATCAAACTCCGATTTTCTTCTGATACATGCCATTCTGAACTGAATCCAATAGTCCAGTATTTCAAGCACACCCAACACCATAGGTTTCTGACCAATCAGAACATTAAAATTACAACCAAAACTGTCTTGCAGCGGAGTAAGTTTAAACAGCTTATTCATTATGTCATCAGGATCACTGTTTTTCTTTATATCAATTGTTATCTTAAGCCCGGCAAGGTCGGTTTCATCCCTGACATCAATAATATCCTTTATTTTTCCTGACTTGATAATTGAAGCTATAGCCTCAATTATAGCTTCTGAGGATGTGGTGTAGGGAATTTCATAGATTTCTATGCAGCTGCTCTTTTTATCATAGCGATATTTGGCCCTGATTTTAAATGACCCTCTGCCGGTTGCATATATTTTACGCATATCCTTCTTATTTAGAATCAATTGTCCTCCGGTAGAAAAATCTGGTGCCTTTAGATATTTTAATAAATCAAAGTCATCATTCTTTATGTATGCTATAGTAGCTTTGCATACCTCTCTTAAATTAAAACTGCAGATATTGCTTGCCATTCCAACGGCTATACCTTGGTTTGGATTTACAAGAATATTGGGAAATGTTGATGGAACAAGCATGGGTTCTTTCATTGTCCCGTCATAGTTGTCAATAAAATCTACCGTATCCTTGTCAATATCCTTGAACAATTCTTCACTTATGGCTGCAAGTTTAACCTCTGTATATCGGGGGGCGGCAAACTTCATGTCCCGTGAGTAAACTTTGCCGAAATTCCCCTTCGATTCAACAAGAGGATGCAAAAGAGTCATATTCCCGGTTGTAAGACGTACCATGGTTTCATAGATTGCCATATCTCCATGGGGATTTAGTTTCATGGTCTGACCCACTACATTGGCTGATTTGGTTTTCTGTCCCTTTAATAGACCCATCTTGTACATGGTATACAGAAGTTTTCGATGTGAAGGTTTAAGCCCGTCTATCTCAGGAATGGCACGGGAAACAATTACGCTCATTGCGTAAGGCATATAGTTAACCTTTAAGGTATCAACAATCTTTTGTTCAATATGTTTGTTGTCCATAGGTGGTCTCCTTTATATATTTTACTTACGGATCACTCATACTTTCAGTTGTCATTCTCAGCGAAGACTCTTATTAATCACCGTGAAAGATCCTTCGACTCCGCTAAACGACCCTCAGGATGTCATCTGTACAAACGCAATTAAGCGGTGTGGATGCTGCGATTTAAAGCGGAGCATGGATTGCGTAGCGAGCGCGACTAGAAACAGGACGTTGGAGATGGAGCGCTAAATCGCAGCAGTCTACAGCCGCTTCCCTGTTTAACGCAGCAAGATCCTTCGACTCCGCTACGCTTCGCTCAGGATGACAAGTGGGGTTACACTGCGCTGCGTTCAGGCTGACCCCTCCCATGTCATTCTGAGCGTTAGCGAAGAATCTTTGTGTCAGCGTATAAGATCCTTTACTCCACTTCGTTCCGTTCAGGCTGACATGTATGAATATTACACGACCTCCGGGATGACATTTGGGAGTATTACGCAGCCCCCAGGATACTTAACTGTAATAGACCCAGTATGAACCCTACCTCTTACTTCTCACTTCTAGCCTCTCACTTCGCACTTCTATCATGATACATCAATCAGTTCCATATACTCATGCCCGTACTCGGAAATATAATCCTTACGGCCCTGCAGGTTATCACCCAGTAGCAAGTCAAAGAACACTTGGGTATCATCTGTATCATCAGGCATAACCTTAATCAACCTGCGGGTTTCGGGGTTCATTGTAGTTACCCACATCATCTCGGGATCATTCTCGCCTAAGCCCTTGGATCTCTGAATAGTCACCTTCTGGCCTTTTAGTTTCTCCAGAATTTCATTCTTTTCCTTTTCAGTATAAGCAAAATAATTCTTGCCTTTAGCATTTATTTCAAATAATGGTGACTCAGCTATATATATACGGCCCTTTTCTATAAGTGTGGGCATTAATCTGTAAAACATAGCTAAAATAAGAGTTCTGATCTGATATCCATCAACATCTGCATCGGTGCAGATAATAATTTTATTCCACTTAAGGTTATCATAATCGAATGAGCTCAGACCCTTATTGTGCTTTGATTTTATTTCAACTCCGCATCCTAAGACCTTTATCAGATCCACAATTATTTCACTTCTGAATATCCCGCTGTAATCTGCCTTAAGACAATTAAGGATTTTTCCTCTTACAGGCATGATGGCCTGGAATTCACTGTCTCTTCCCATTTTTACAGAGCCTAAAGCTGAATCGCCTTCCACTATGTAAAGCTCTCTTTTATTCGGGTCCTTGCTTCTGCAATCTACAAATTTCTTTACCCGGCTGGATACATCCATAGCCCCGCCTAGTTTCTTTTTTACATCTATTCTTGCTCTTTCGGCTGACTCCCGGCTTCGCTTGTTTATTAGAATCTGTGCCGCAATCTTCTCGGCTTCTTCTTTATTTTCAATTAAATATATTTCCAGCTGTTGTTTCAAGAAATCAGTAATTGCTTCCTGAATAAACTTGTTATTGATTGCTTTCTTGGTTTGATTCTCATAACTCGTCATGGTTGAGAATGTGTTGGTTATAAGTATAAGACTGTCTTCAATATCACTGAAAGTAATCTTGCTTTCATTCTTGTTATACTTATTATTATTTTTCAAATATTTGTCAAGCTCATATACAAAAGCATTCCGCACAGCCCTGTCCGGAGAACCTCCATATTCCAGCCAGCTGGAGTTATGATAATACTGTATCGTATTGATTTCATTGTTAAAGCAGAAGGCTATTTCCATCTTGACCCTATATTCAGGCTTATCTTCACGGTCTTTTCCTCTGGCCGATCCTTCAAAATAGCAGGGTCTGGTTATTCCCTTGTCCATGTTTAACTCAGCTACATAATCGGCTATTCCTTTTTCATATACAAATCGTTCAGTCACTTCCGACTCTTCATCAGTGAATTCAAAAATGAGCCCGGCATTAACGACAGCCTGTTTTTTTAAGACATCCCTAAAATATTCTACGGGTATATTTATGTCAGTAAAAACCTCCAGGTCAGGCTTCCAGGTCTGAACTGTACCGGTATGCTCATAATTGCACTTGGTTTTCTTTAAGCCGCCAATATTGTTTCCTTTTTCAAAATGAAGCTCGTATTTATATCCATCACGGTAAACAGTTACATCCATATATTCAGAGCTGTATTGGGTGGCGCAAGCACCCAGGCCATTTAAACCCAAGGCATATTCATAGTTTTCGCCGGTATTATTGGAATATTTCCCACCAGCGTATAGCTCGCAATAAACAAGCTCCCAGTTAAAACGTTCCTCTTTCTGATTATAATCTACCGGGATGCCCCGACCCCGATCCTCTATGGTTATAGAAAAATCCTTATGCCTGATTACCCGGATCAGATTTCCATACCCTTCCCTGGCTTCGTCAATTGAATTCGACAAAATTTCAAAAAATGAATGCTGGCAGCCTTCCAATCCATCAGACCCGAATATGACCGCCGGTCTTAACCTGACCCTGTCAGCACCTTTTAATGATGTTATACTTTCATTTCCGTAGTTTTTCTTTTGTCTTGCAGACATTTTTTCACTCCTACTGCTGTAATTGGTTTTTATTTATCAGATTGTATCATCAATTCTTCATTGAAACTGCTGTATGCATTACTACTCAATACAGATTATATTACCTTAAACAATAAATTGCTATTATATTTTACCAAACATCTGTTCTTTATGCAAAGTATGTTAACAGAGGATTTTTAACCCCTAATAATTCTTTTTGCACTGCATATGTTTACTTATACAGCTATATTGGTATATATAACGAAAAGCCAGAGAATAAGGAGGAATTATAATGCGTCAGTTCAAATTTGCAATCCTTGGTGCAGGCGATATAGCTGAAAAAATGGCTTCTACAGTTATTCATATGCCGCAAATTATTCCTTATGGAATAGCCTCAAGAGATATAAGCCGGTCGAAGAATCTAGCAGACAAATACAAGTTTTTAAAGGCCTTTGGCTCATATGAGGAAATGCTTAAGGACCCTGAGATTGACCTTGTATATGTAGCAACACCTCATTCGCACCATTACAGGCATTCCATGATGTGTTTACAATACGGCAAACACGTTTTATGCGAAAAGTCCTTTACAACTAACGCAGCACAGGCCGAAAAACTGATAGAATTCGCAAGATCGAAAAACCTGGTAATAGCAGAAGCTATCTGGACAAGATATCTGCCAATGTCAAAAACAATAAACGAAATCATTGAAAGCGGAGTTATAGGAAATGTCCGGCTGTTAACTGCAGATTTAGGCTATATTGTTACTCACAAGGAAAGAATTGTTGACCCTGCATTGGCAGGAGGGGCTTTGTTGGATGTAGGCGTTTATCCTCTTAATTTCGCTGCAATGGTATTGGGGGATAAGATCATAAAATCTTCATCCGTTTGTACCTTCACCGACACAGGTGTAGACGCATCCGGAAATATAACCCTCTGCTTTGAAAACGGAGTAATGGCAGTCCTGCATTTCAGCGTAGTTGCCCAAACAAATCGCCAGGGTGTTATCTATGGTGATAAAGGATCTCTTGTCGTGGAAAACATTAATAACCCTGAATTAATCAAGGTCTACAACCTGGATCGAAAAGTAGTGGCAACTTATCCTGCACCAGAGCAGATTACCGGGTTTGAATACCAGGTAGAGTCAATAATAAATGCCATTGAAAAAGGGCTTATTGAATGTCCTGAAATGCCCCATAGCGAAATTATCAGAATCATGAAACTGATGGATGGTTTCCGTAAAGAATGGGGATTAGAATACCCGGCTGAAATTGAAAGTGTTTAATTTTTATAAAGTCAGGTATAATCCGCTAATAATAAAAACATACGGCTTACTATAAAGGGGTTGTCTTAAAACAACAGTCGTTTTGAAGATTCTTCGGCTATGATATGCCCTCAGAATGACATGTTTTAAGACACCCCTCTTTTAATATTCAGTAATTTTGTTGCATAATCCAAATATTTGTTTTTATTTTATAAACAGCTTGCTTTTCAATTTATCCCAAAAAGACTTCTGTTCAGGCAAAGCACCTTTCATAATGACATTTAACATGCCTGTGCCGGTATCACCAATACACGTAATACTTATATCTTCTTGCTTTTTACTAAGCTCAATTCTTCTTGCGCCATTTTTGTACTTATTATAGGCATCACCAAAGAAAAGCGAACATAACCCCGTAGTTTGTTTTTCATCTAAAACCGGTCTCAGGTATTCTTTTGCCAGGTCATTTAGCTTACTGTAGTCCTTGCAGGTGGCCTCAGGCAATTTGCTGCCGTCAACAGATATGATTACCAATATTTCCTTACTGTCTTTTCTCGCAGTTATATTGGCATTCCCATCATCAGAAACATATGACAACTTGTTGCTTTTACTCATCTTTTCAGCCAGTCCTTGAAGGCCTTCTTTGATAGTATTCAGAGTTCGGGTTTCAACTTTTTCAAAAAATCCTCCCCGGGGGCTCGTCAACCCAACGGCAGCCATAACTGAACTGGGACTTATCAGTGCGACAATTATTGTCGCCAGCAGCGAAATGCTTAACAGTGATACCATAGTTTTTTTAAACATTACACATCTCCTCCTTGGATTCTTTTCCAATATAGAATGTCCATACCAAGGAGAAACTTGCATAACTTTTTAAATTTTAAACAAATGAAATCAAACTGTAATATGTACTTGTTTTTAATACTTTCTTCATACTTGTTGGGTTGCTGTCGTCTGCCTTTTTTCTACGCTTTACACTTTTTTAAGCATAGAACTTTACACATACAGGAATGGGAATCGTGAAATCTGATGCTTTAGTAAGTTTACATATACCTCATTTTAAAAAGGGAGAACATTTATAAAAAAAATATTGACAAAATTAATTTGACAGTGTACTATTGTATTAAGCGCTTAATACAATAGTACACTAGGAGTGATAATATGGCTTGGGATCTTAAAAACGACAGACCCATATATACCCAGCTCATTGAGCAAATCGAACTGAAGATATTCTCCGGTGAATATCCACCCGGTGCAAGATTACCCTCGGTTCGTGATATAGCTAAGGATGCCGCGGTTAATCCAAACACGATGCAAAAAGCTTTAGCCAAACTTGAAGAAGACGGCCTTGTGGTTACACACCGGACCAGCGGAAGAACAATTACGGAGGATGCAGAAATGATTAAACGTGCCAAAAACCAATTAGCAGAGCGACAAATAACAGAATTTCTTGAAAAAATGCAGCTGATGGGATTTGAGAAACGGGAAACCCTCACACTTATAACCAAATTGCTGGAGGAGATGAAAAAATGAGTGTAATTTTAGAGTGTAATAATTATTCGCTGTTCTTTACTTTATAATCACAAATATAATACTAAACAGACGACTGAATCTGGAATAATGCGTTTGTTAAATAAATTAAGGGGTTGCTTGAAACAACCCCTTTTGTTTAATAATTTCTCACTGTTTAAGAAGCAGGATCAATTTCCCGCTTTTTCTTTTTAACTGGAGGTAAACTTCTTCTCTGTTCCCCGAATACCAGATTAGGCTGCTGATTGTTTTCGACAGTCTCTTTTGTGATGATACACTTTTCCACATTATCGGTTGAAGGAATATCATACATTACATCCAGCATAATGTCTTCCATAATTGCGCGAAGACCTCTGGCACCAATTTTTCTTTCAATAGCTCTGTCGGCAATAGCCTCAAGCGCTTCATCTTCTACTTCCAGCTGGACACCGTCAAGTTCAAAAAGCCTTTTATACTGCTTAACCAACGCATTTTTCGGTTTTGTGAGTATGTCAACCAGAGCGTTCTTGTCCAGTTGACTCAAAGTAACCACTACCGGCAGTCTCCCCACAAACTCAGGAATAAGCCCATATTTTAATAAATCCTGAGGATTAACATGGGAGAATAGTTCACCTATATCCTTTTCATCACGGCTTTCTACCTTGGCACCAAAACCCATTGATTTAGTACCTATACGGTTTTCAATAATTTTCTCCAGGCCTTCAAAAGCACCTCCGCAAATAAACAGAATATTCGTGGTATCTATCTGGATGAACTCCTGATGGGGATGCTTTCTGCCTCCCTGGGGAGGTACTGAGGCCATGGTTCCTTCCAATACCTTTAAAAGCGCCTGCTGGACTCCCTCACCGCTTACATCGCGGGTGATGGACGGGTTTTCTGATTTACGTGCTATTTTATCTACTTCATCGATGTAGATAATTCCCTTCTCGGCACGTTCAATATCATAGTCGGCTGCCTGAATCAGTTTTAACAGAATATTTTCAACATCTTCTCCCACATAGCCTGCCTCTGTCAGGGAGGTGGCATCGGCTATAGCAAAAGGCACGTTTAATATCTTGGCCAAAGTCTGGGCCAGATAGGTTTTACCGCACCCGGTGGGTCCCATAAGAAGAATATTGCTCTTCTGAAGTTCTAAATCAAGCCGTGGTCCTTGGCTGCGAATACGCTTATAGTGGTTATATACAGCCACTGAAAGAGTACGCTTTGCCTTTTCCTGTCCAACTACATACTCATCAAGAATTTTTTTTATTTCCCTGGGTTTGGGTATTTCATCCAGGGGTTGCTCAACAGAAATATCTTCATATTCCTCTTCAATAATCTCAGAACAAAGTTCTATACATTCGTTGCAGATATATACTCCAGGACCTGCTACAATCCTGTTTACCTGTTCCTGCGTCTTTCCGCAAAAAGAGCATTTTACCTGCTTTTTATCATCATAGCGCGCCATATTATCACCCCGTTACTCTGCGTTCCATCACCTGATCGACTATGCCATATTCCTTGGCTTCCTGTGCGCTCATGAAAAAATCTCTTTCTGTATCAATTTCGATTTTAGAAAGGGGCTGGCCTGTTCTTTCACTTAAAATTTCATTTAAAGTTTTCTTCACTCTTAAAATCCATTCGGCATGAATCTTTATATCGGTGGCCTGGCCTTTGGCTCCGCCAATAGGCTGATGTATCATGATTGTACTGTTTGGCAAAGAAAAGCGTTTTCCTTTGGTGCCCGCCGCTAGAAGGAAGGCTCCCATGCTTGCGGCCATGCCGACACAAATGGTGGAAACATCACATTTGACATACTGCATAGTGTCATAAATAGCCATACCCGCTGTAACGGAACCTCCTGGGCTATTTATGTATAGCTGGATATCCTTGTCCGGATCTTCTGCTTCCAAAAATAACATCTGTGCAACTACGAGACTTGCGGTAACATCATTTACCTCATCACTTAAAACTATAATTCTATCCTTTAAAAGCCTTGAATAAATATCATAGGAACGTTCACCTCTGCTACTCTGTTCAACAACTATAGGTACTAATGCCATAAAAAAACCTCCTTCTCATGTGCCTAAAATATATGCGCTTTATATTAGAATCCCTTTGCACCATACATTTTAGTCAATCTTTCTTTGAATGGGATCTTATCCCTTTGCATTTTCAACCAGCAATTTTATAGTATTCCTTCGCTCAATAGAACTCTTGATATATTCTATATCGTCATCCTGCAAATGTTTCTTCATTTCTTCCACTGGTTGGTTGTATCGTTTGGCTATCTCCTCCAGTTCAGCTTCGTACTCTTCAGGAGATGCTATGATATTCTCCACCTCTGCGATCTTTTCAAGAACCAGCTGAGTCTTGACCTCTTCCAGAGCACTTTCACGATAATCGGCTCTGACTTTATCCATTTCCATTCCTGTCATTTGGAGATATCCTTCAAGATTCATTCCCTGGTATCTCAGCTGCATATCCAACTGGCGCAGCATATCATCCAGACGGCGGTTTATCATAACTTCAGGTATATCGCAGGTGGTATTATCCACTGCCAGCTTGACAATATCATCTTCATATTTTCTGTCGGCTTCGGCCTGAGCCTGTTGGGTCAGTTTTTCCCTTATATCAGCTTTGTACTCATCCAGAGTTTCAAATTCACTGACATCCGATGCAAATTCATCATTTATTTCCGGCAGCTGTTTTACTTTTATCTCGTTAATCTTCACTTTAAAAACTGCAGGCTTCCCTTTAAGTTCCTCACTGTGGTAATCCTCCGGGAATGTTACATTAACATCTATTTCATCATTGATATTTGCACCTATAAGCTGATCTTCAAAGCCCGGAATAAATGTGCCTGAACCTACCACCAGGGTATATCCCTTCGCTTCTCCTCCCTGGAAGGGAACGCCGTCAATACTGCCTTCAAAATCTATGTTTACAGTATCACCGTTCTCAACAGGACGATCTTCAACACTAATTAGTTTGGAATTTCTTTCCTGAACCCTCTTTAACTCATTTTCAACATCATCATCTGTGACAACAACCTCATCCTTCTCAACAGACAGACCCTTATACTCACCCAACTCAACCTCTGGCTTTACAGTAACCAGGGCTGTAAAAATAAAATTCTTTCCGCTTTCAAGCTGAACTATATCAATTTCTGGTCTGTCAACAGGATGCAGATCATTCTCATCTATGGCATTATCATACGCATCAGCGCATGCAAAGTTAATGGCATCTTCATAAAGCACCTGCTCGCCATAATATCTCTCAACCATGTTTCTGGGAGCCTTTCCCTTTCTGAAACCGGGAATATTGAACCGGGATTTATTCTTATTAAAAGCTCTATCCATACATTCATTAAATACCTTGGAATCTACCTCAATCTCTAATTTCACCTGGTTTTTCTCAACCTTTTCGATTTTTACGCTCATCTGTATATCCTCCTAAAATATGTTTCATTTCATATCATAAACTATTTGATTATATCACAGTCAACATTTGTTTCCAACCTGAGTTTTATCGGGTTAAACCCAATAATATTGGCTGAAATCAAATGATATCTTATACCCTCAATAAATTCATCCTTCCAACTTTCATCATACCTTCCGTGAATATGGCCGTAAACGCATATGCTGACATTATATTCGGCCAGTAGCCCGGCAAACTCGTTTGGCCTGTGTTTAGAATCAAAAGGTGGATAATGAAGCATTGCAATTATCGGATTCCCGGATTTTTGCCCTTCTTTGAGGGATAGTTTTAGTCTTTCCAACTCCCGATAGTATATTTTTTTATCCTCTTCTTTAAAACTGTCATCATCTAAGGGCTTCCATCCTCTCGTTCCGCAAATGGTATAATTATTCACAGTAAACGAATTATTGTGGAGGATGCTGATGGTTTTATATCCTTTTTCATTACAGTAACTTTCAAATTTCCTGCGAGTACTCCACCAATAATCGTGATTGCCCTTTGAAATAATCTTGTTTCCGGACAGTGATTCAATAAAAGCAAAATCCGGATCGGTTTCTTCAAGATTGATTCCCCAGGATATGTCCCCCGGAATCAGAATTAAATCTTCATCTTTGATTTTGTTAAGCCAATTTTCTTTTATCCGTTCCACATGGTTTCCCCATCCGAAAACATCCATGGGTTTATCTGTACCAAGGGAAAGATGCAAATCTGAGATAGCATATATATCCATTATCAAATTCCTTATCCCCGATTTTCCGCCAAGGCAAACCTGATGATTCCCTCAGCTGCAACCACTCCATCAACACTGGCTCTTACCTCAACTCTACCCATACCCCTGCGAAAAGCAAGAAATTCAGCCTCGAGAAGCAGAACATCTCCGGGAACAACCTGACGCCTGAACTTCATTTTGTCAATGCCGGTAAAGAGGCCAAGTTTCCCCTTGTTTTCTTCTAATAACAGCCCTCCTGCACAGGCGCATTGGGCTAACGCTTCAACTATAAGAACTCCCGGCATAATAGGGTTACCGGGAAAATGACCTGCAAAATAAGGTTCATTAAAAGTTATATTTTTAATCCCTGCTACTTTCATCCCAGGCTCTATTTGGGTAGATTCTTTACTGGGCAATAAGATAAGTTTGTCCAGCATTAGCATGGGGTATCTATGGGGTAACAATTTTTGTAGTTCAACAGCACTTAATTCTCTATTTTCCTGCTCCATATTTCCTCCGCTAATCCTGACTCCAGTTATGCCATATGTTTTGAACATCATCATGATCCTCAAGGCGTTCAATGAGTTTTTCCATTTTCTCAACGACCTCCGGATCAGTCAGCTCAGTATATGTTGTAGGTAACATTGTAACCTCTGCCGATGCAAACTCCAGGCCGGCTTTTTCCAACTCATCCCGAACATTGGAAAAATCGCCGGGAGAAGTAAGTATTTCAAAGTATTCGTCCTCAGCAGCAAAATCTTCGGCTCCGGCTTCCAGGGCTAATATCATTAACTCATCCTCATCGGTTGAAGAATTTTTCTCTATAATTATCTGACCCTTCATATCAAACATAAATGACACACAGCCTGTGGTTCCCAAATTGCCTCCATATTTATCAAAAATATGCCGTACATCGCCGGCTGTTCTGTTTCTGTTATCAGTATATGTCTCAACAATGACTGCTACGCCATTGGGACCATAGCCTTCATAGGTTATTAATTCAAAACCTGTGTTATCGCCCTCTCCTGCGGCTTTTTTTATACTTCTCTGTATAGAATCATTAGGCATATTATTCGACTTTGCTTTGGCAATGGCATCTCTGAGCCTCGAGTTGGTTTCAGGATCAGCGCCTCCGCTCCTGACCGCTATTGCAATTTCACGCCCAAGTTTTGTAAACATTTTCCCTTTCTGTGCATCAGTTTTCTCTTTTTTACGTTTAATATTTGACCATTTTGAATGACCCGCCATAATGCCCTCTTACTCCTTTTTTTCCTTATTTTTATTCTCTAAAACATTTCCTCTATCATCAATACGAATTTTTTCAATTCCGACCTCTTCTATACGTAAAACTCCACCGGTTATTTCCCGGATTTTTTGTTCAAGCAGTTCCTTTTTTTCTACCGGGGAATAAACGGTATACTTTACTTCATGGGTGTAATCAGTGTCTGCTATTACAAATCCTTCAGTCAAAAGCATGTTCTGGATTTTCCCTGACAAATGATATTCTATCGGTATGTTTAGTTTTAAGCAAGGCTGTACAAAAATCTCTTCTGCATCCTCCAATGCACCTGCACAAGCCTTGCTGTATGCACGCACAAGTCCCCCTGCCCCCAGTAAAATCCCTCCAAAATAACGGGTAACCACTACAACGACATTTTGAAGATTTTTCTTTCTTATGACCTCCAACATGGGTAGTCCCGCAGTTCCCTGAGGTTCACCATCATCACTGTAACGCTGAAAAAGAGCATCCGAATCAACCGAATAAGCGTAGCAGTTGTGAGTTGCGTCCCAACAGGCAGTTTTTATTTCCTGGATATAATCCAAGGCTTCCTGCTCGGTGTTTATAGGTTTTGCCCTGCCGATAAACCTGGATTTTTTCTCTTCAAATAGGTAATATCCCTCTTCTTTGATAGTTTTATAACTTTTCAATTCTTTTCTCCTTGCAAAAAGGATGACATTAAGTCATCCTTCATTTTATCAGAATACCTCATTATTATTCAACTATGGTCCATCATATCTAATAAGTCAACCTCTCACCACCATATGATTACCCTTATTCATATGAGGTCTTTTTCCCCAATTTGTCGCAAAGTTTCTTATAGGATTGCATAACCAATGATTTATCCTGGCTGTAGGTAATCATATCAAGAGCGGTAGGAATATCAAAGAATCCGCCTTCTGAGAATCTTTCCGGTTCAGAAATCCTGAAGTAATCACTGTCTGTTTGCATAATGTACCATGCGATGCGGTTACAAACCGGCTTTTGCCTTGTAATGGAATAAAACTCATAATAAGTTCTGCCAGCCTGTTCAACTATTCTTCCATTAATAGCGGTTTCCTCAAACACTCTTCTGATAGCCGCATCCTCAGGACTCTCACCTTCCTTAATCAATCCCTTCGGCATGACCCACTCATTTTTCTCATTTTGTATAAGAAAAACAGTGTCATTATAGAATATAACGCCTCCGGCGCAATCCCTTAAAAGCATGCTAAATCCCTTCCAATCCATCCGGTAGTAAATCTTTTCGAACAAATGTGACGTCGGTGACGTCAGTTAGCCGATAAACAAATACTAAACTCATGCCCCGATTACAGCATAATCAACTCAATACACAGACATATATAAAGAGGAGCAATATTTTATTAATATAATTACAGATAATGTATACCCACAAAAATCGGCCCAAAACAAGTATTTAGATTTAAGTCACAAAAAGTGAACTTCGGGCACAAAAGAATGCTCTTTGTGCCCGAAAGCAAATATCCTTCTAGATTTCCGGCTCGATAAGCCCGTATTTCCCATCGTTACGTCTGTATACTACATTTACCGTTTCAGTATCAGCATTAATAAAAACAAAAAAGTTGTGGGCAAGAAGATTCATTTGAAGTATTGCTTCTTCAATATCCATCGGTTTTAACGGGAACCGTTTAGTTCTGACAACATCGTAGTTTTCATCCTCATCCTCAATCTTTTCATGAATATAAAAATTATCAGGAGTCATTGCATCCTGGCGAATTCTCTTACCCAGCTTTGTTTTGTGTTTTCTGATCTGTCTTTCAAGTTTTTCCACCACCATATCCATGGATGCATACATATCATTACTACATTCTTCTGCACGAATTATTGTACCCCTGGAATATATCGCTGTCTCAAATGTATATCTGTCTTTCTCGATTTTAAAGGAAATTACTGCTTCAGAATCTGGTTTAAAAAACCTCTCGAACTTTCCTATTTTTTTAATAGCTTTTTCCTGCATTGCATTGGTGACGCCTGCCTGTTTCCCTTTAATGATGTACTTCATATAAACAACCCCTCTCATGCAAGTATCAATAATATATATTTCAATATTACCCAAAATAACCTGCTTTAAATCACTCAACTTATCCCCTAAATTATCCCCATGTTTTTAACATATGTGGATAACTTCTATATTTATTATATTTATATAGATATAATAAAAGTGTAATAGTATACGTATTGCCCGGTATATACATAAAAGGCACAGGTTAGTACTATCCCGTGCCCTTTATGCTCAATATTAATATCAGCCTCCGGTAGTCAGAACAATTGCTGGTTTTCATAATCCAACATACTGCAAATTTTATTATTGCGGATTATATGCTATTTCCTTATGAACATCTGAACAAAAACATAACCATATTTATTGCTTTTTGATATTCCAATACCAGTATAATTGTAATTACTGTTCATAATATTGCTGCGATGCCCTTCTGATTTCATCCACGAGCTTACCGCACCTTCCACCGTTGAATTACCTGCAATGTTTTCTGCCGCTGCCTTAAATGTAATTCCATGCTGTCTCATCATATCAAAGGGTGAACCATAAGTGGGTGAATAATGGGAAAAATAGTTGTTTTTAGTCATATCATTTGCTTTTATTCTGGCCACCTTCATTAGCTCAGGATCTGCAATAAGAGGACTTAGATTGCTCTTGGCCCGTTCTGCGTTAATCAAATCGAGAAGTTTCTTTTCATCCTGGGAAAGCTCCCCTTCCTGTTGGTCTGTTGGAGGAGCCGGTGTGGCTGCAGGCGGTGGAGAAGCAGAGGCGGGTGGCTTGGAAGGTGCTGGAACATTTGTTTTACCAGTCGTATCCTGATTAACCTCTGCAGCACTTTTGAAATATGCTGCGGATACACAGCCAACCTTACCGGTTTCAGGATCAAACACTGCATACCAGTCCCCGATTTTCGCCAGGACATTAAGCCATTTATGTTTTGAGAATTTTCCTATAACTTCATGCTGGGTAGAAGGTCCGCTTCTCAAATTCAGCTTGTCTGCAATTACAACTCCATTAATAAAGTCAACCTTTTCAAATGTTTGGGATGCACCGGCCTTAATAGATCCGATGCCTGGAAATACCATGATGCCAATTGTCATTATAGCTATCAGTAACATAGCCAATATACGTTTTTTCATACTCTCCCTCCGTTATCTGCATTAGATTTCAACCATAGTATTCTCTTTTTTTCAGGAATTATTTTTGTTATATCAGTGTCATTTCCCTGCCATAAGTTTCTATCAGGTTAAAAAACAAAAGTACCAAGTGAGTAATTCATAAGCCAGCTATTGTTTTGACATAAAAAGCGCCTTCAGAATTTATTGTTGCCACTATAATTGAAAATAACACTGTCAGAATCCTAATTTTATAATTTTCTTTCTGGAAAAACTGAATATAAAAAAACCTCGTATCAGGAGGTTTTTTGCTTAACTGTAATTTTTGTTATTGAACAATAAGTTTTAGAAGCTCATCCTTTGTGAAATGGTACTTCTTATTGCAGAAATGGCATACAAGCTCGGCACCGTTTTCGTCCTCAGCAATTTCAGAAAGCTCTTCCTTGCCTATACTCATTAGATTTCTTTCCATACGGTCTTTAGAACAGGTGCATTTATAGCTTACCGGGCATGTTTCCAGTATTTCCAGATCCTCTCCGGGGAAAATGAGTCTTATAATATCTTCCGGAGTTTTCCCTTCATTAAGGAGGGCAGAAACCGGCTTAAGATTTGAAATGCCTTGTTCAACTGCCACAATAGCATCTTCAGAGGCACCTGGAAGAAGCTGAATAAAAAAGCCGCCGGCGGTCATAACTTTTTGGTCAGTTCCTATCAGAACACCTAAATTCATAACAGTCGGTGTCTGTTCAGAGTAGGCATAGTAATATGTCAGATCCTCGGCAATTTCTCCTGAAACCAGATCCACATATCCTATATAAGGCTCTTTCAGGCCCAGATCCTTAATTACATTCAAATAGCCTGATCCTATAGCCTTTTTAATATCAAATTTCCCGGCTTCGTTTAATGGTACATCAAAAAAAGGATTATGCACATATCCTCTTACCCCGGCTTTATAATCAGTGACTGCCACTATTCCGCCAATCGGGCCGTCTCCCTTAATTTGTATGGTAATAGTCTGATTAATAGCCTTAAGAGTTTGACTCATAAGAGCAGCAGCTGTTAAAACCCTTCCAAGAGCTACTGCGGGGGTCGGGTTCATATTATGCAGAATACGCGCCTCTTCGACTGTATTTGTCGTCACAGCGGCATAAACTACTATTTGCCCCTTATGTGCCATTGCTTTTGCTATATAGTCGTTCATAGTAATTTCTCCTTTTTTTATCGGTTATCCTTAAAGAGTTTTCACCCTGTTTATTTTTATAAATCAACAGTGGGACCGCCGAATATGCAAATTATTTGCCATTTTTCAAACCGCTTTTGCGGAATCAAGAATCTTTTTCGGTATGGCAAAGATCCTTCGACTTTAATCGTAAACACAATCGATTCCAGTAGTATAGCTTAAATCCGGAAACAGATCATCAATACCCTCACCTTTATAAATTCTTGTAAACAGGGTATTTATGTGTGCTGCCGCAGTATCGGCTGCATTCATAAGCATATCATAAACCGAGGACTGGCTGGTCTCACCTTCAACAAAAGGATTTGCCCATGTCCTTTTTTTCCTGTTTGCCCAGTCAATTGTGTCATCACAAGTAACAGGATATGGAATCATCGGGGGTTTTATTCCCCCTCCGGTAAAGCTGTCCAGCCAGTTAATTATTGCCTTTTTCCATCCATTAGGATCGTAAAGCAGGTCATGACCGCGATAAAAATCCCTCAATATCCTGTTTATTTCTTTTTGGCTAACGTCTATCCCATAGATGTCAGAAAAGGCTTCCTGTAAAAAATCGGCTACGCCATTTGGCCATTTCCTACCTATATCAATAAGTTTTCTGGTTCTTTCCTTGTATGCGGATCTCCCCATTATTTCTCTCCACATTAATACATCTAAAGCCAACTCCAGCTCCTGGTGTGCAGCCTTTCTCGGCGTTCCGTCCATTCCCCATATCCATTGGTTTTCAGCCCAGTATACATATGGATGCAGCATTCTGTCCAATGTGAAATGGCAAATAAAACCGCACATGTATACGGCAATATTTGTCCAGCTTTTATCATAGGAGACATTTTGAAGTTTCTCATAACCTCTTAACAAAAATGCTCCAGTTCTTTTATTATGCATAATATTGCCCAGCCCTTTAAGCGGCCCCTTTCCCAGGTAAGGGAAACATTTATAGAAGAATAACGGATCAGGACCCTGCGCACCTAAATGATAAAGAGAGCGCCTTTTACAAACGCCCTCAAATATCCTGCGACTCTCTATTCTCTTTAGTACTTCTTCTGCCAAGATAATATGTGTAAGAAAACCTGCCATACTATTCCTCTCAAATTAGTGGGCTGAAAAATCATCCGGTTTTTTGTCTGTTAATTTGAAATAATAAACAAGTGCTTCGGTAATTCTTCTTGAGGCTTTTCCGTCTCCGTACGGATTAACCGCCCTGGCCATTCTTTGGTATTCGGTATTATCTTCTAAAAGGCGCCGGGCTTCATTATATACAATCCTGGCATCTGTACCTAAAAGTTTAACAGTTCCGGCTTTTACTGCCTCAGGTCTCTCGGTTTCATTTCTTAATACCAAAACCGGCTTACCCAATGAAGGGGCTTCTTCCTGTAATCCTCCCGAATCGGTCATTATTAATGTTGATTTATTCATGAGATTATGCATATCCTGAACATTTAAAGGATCTATCAGATGAATACGGTCATGGCCTCCCAGAATTCTGTCTGCTGTCTCTCTCACAACAGGATTCAAATGCACGGGATATATAATCGAAATATCCGGTATATCGTCACAAAGCCTGCGAAGAGCTGTGCAAATATCATCCAGGGGCTGCCCTATGTTTTCCCTCCTGTGGGCGGTAACCAGGATAACCCTTTTATCGCTAAAGTCATAAGTTCTTAAAAACTGATCCGCAAAAATATAATCAGTTGAAACTGTTAATGATAAAGCATCAATAACAGTGTTACCTGTAACAAAAATATCTTTCTCATCAACATTTTCCTTTAGCAGATTATCCTTATTTGCAACGGTAGGTGCAAAATGGAGATCTGCTATTGCCCCTGTAAGTTTCCTGTTCATTTCTTCAGGATAGGGGGAGTATTTGTCATAAGTCCTTAACCCCGCCTCAACATGACCTACCTTAACCTTTGCATAAAATGCAGCAAGGGAAGCTGCAAAAGTTGTGGTGGTGTCGCCGTGAACCAGAACAATATCAGGCTTTGCCTCCTGGAATACATTGTAAAGTCCTTCAACGGCGCGGGTTGTTATGTCAGTCAGACTCTGTCTGTCCTGCATTATATTTAAATCGTAATCAGGTTTTATCTTAAAAATATCCAGAACCTGATCCAGCATCTGCCGATGCTGAGCAGTAACGCAGACTGTTGAATCCAGAAACTTACATTTTTCCAATTCTTTAACCAAAGGAGCCATTTTAATTGCTTCCGGCCGGGTTCCAAACACAGTCATGATTTTTGGCTTACTCATGTTGTGCTTCTCCTTTCAATTCATCTTTATTATCTTTTGCCCCGGATACTGCTTTTTCTCCGGAACTTTCTTCTTGTTTTATGCCGGATGCTGCTTCAAGCTGAGCATCTTTATGCTCTGTATTTTCAATAGGCTTCTTTTGATCCATGCATTTGTCTTCTGGTGCCACAGAAATCTCTTTCAGATTTCTTGCGCCACCAATTCCAAACATAACAATTATTATCAAAAGAATAATAGAAGGTAATAGACCTTTATCAACCAAAGCTATCGAAACAAGTCCCAAAGCTCCGCTCACAATATACAGACTAATTACCGCCATGCGATGACTTAGACCCATGTCCAGCAATCTGTGATGCAGATGTCCTCTGTCTGCCTCTGCTATTGGCCTTCCGTGTAAAAGTCTTCTGATTATAGCAAACATAGTATCAAAAATTGGAAGGCCGAGTACCAGAATGGGTATTGCCACAGCCAGTGCAGTAACCGATTTCATGGTTCCTTCTATAGAGATTATGGCCAGTATAAATCCCAGAAAAGTAGCCCCGGTATCCCCCATAAAAATTTTTGCCGGATTAAAATTATAGGGTAAAAATCCTGCAATTGCACCAACCAAAGAAACAGATATTATTGCTATATCATCCTGCTTTCTGATAACAGCCACAATGTACAGGGTTATAGCTGCAATCCCTGATACTCCTGCAGCCAAACCGTCCAAACCGTCAATAAGGTTGATGGCATTTGTCATGCCTACTATCCATATTATAGAAATAATAAATGCCAATATGTCTCCAAGCATATACATCATACCTGGATGCAGAGCAACCGTTTCCTGAAACGGCTTTGATATAGTGGTAATCCTTGTTCCCGTGGCCACCACTATTATTGCGGCAATAAGCTGAACCGGAAACTTTATCCTTGCTCTGAGAGCTTTTATATCATCGATAATTCCAAGGACAATAATAATCAGCACACCAGCCAGTATACCCAAAGTTTTTGGTTTTGTAAGAAACTGGGTAAAAGACTTTATATCCTTGGTGGCGAAACTGTATATTGTTGCCAGAACAAAGCCTGCAATAATTGCAAGGCCGCCCATTAAAGCCATAGGCTTTTTGTGGATACGGCGACTATCATTCGGAATATTTACCGCACCTGAATTTACAGCAATTTTCCGCGCAATGGGGGTGGCAAAAAAAGCTACAATCAGTGCCACGGCAAAGGCAACCAAATGATGAAATTCTATTGTTATCATGCCTACACCTCTGATACTACAAAAAAGGGGAGATTTTAAAACTCAGGCTCTTCATATTTTAATACCCTGACTCCAGCCTCCTGTAATAATTCCATTGAAAGCTCATCAGGATAATCCCCTTTGAATATAATCTTTGAAATACCTGCATTAATGCAGAGTTTGGCACAAAGTACGCAGGGCTGTGTAGTTACATACATAGTAGCGTTCTTAATGCTGGTACCTGAGTACGCTGCCTGAGCTATAGCATTTTGTTCAGCATGAGTAGCTCTGCAAATCTCATGCCGCTGACCTGAGGGTATGTTTAACTCATTGCGGATACAACCAACCTCAGCACAATGTTTACATCCAACCGGAGCGCCATTGTAACCTGATGCCAGAATCCTTTTATCTTTTACAATAAGGGCTCCAACTTGCCTTCTCAAGCATGTTGAGCGTGTTTTTACCAGATCAACGATACTCATGAAATATTCATCCCATGATGGACGCATAAACAACCCCCCTCTTGCATTAAGCCCAGACTGCCGGACTTATTTTGTTCCAAATAATCTGTCACCTGCATCACCGAGACCGGGAACTATATAACCTATATCATTTAACTTTTCATCCACTGCAGCACAATAAACGCCTACATCGGGATGCTCTTTGCTGAGTCTTTCAACACCTTCTCTGGAGGCAATAAGACAAACAAATTTTATGCTTTTTCCTCCTCTGGCTTTAATAAACTTAACAGCATCACAAGCCGATCCTGCAGTAGCCAGCATTGGATCAAGTATTACCACATCACATTCACTGATATCATGAGGCAGCTTACAGTAGTATTCAACAGGCTCCAGGGTATCATGGTCACGGTAAAGACCTATATGCCCAACTCTGGCCATTGGTACCAGGTTAAGCATCCCATCCACCATGCCTAGTCCGGCTCTTAAAATAGGAACAAAAGCCAGCTTCTTACCTGATATTACCTTTGTTTTTGCGATACCCATAGGAGTTTCGATTTCTACCTCTTTAAGGGGAATGTCTCTGGTTACTTCATATCCCATCAGTGTTGATATCTCAGATGTCAGTTCTCGAAATTCTTTGGCACTGGTGTTCTTGTCACGAAGCAGCGATATTTTGTGTTGAATTAGTGGGTGGTCAAAGATAAAAACATTCTTTTGCATATATATCCTCCCAGTTAAAAATTTTTATATAAGTTTTATATTCTTGCACCTTTCAGGTGACGAGTGCTGTTTCTTCATTTCAGGAGGGATATATCTCCCGCCTTGCCTTTAATGACCCTAATACCCGCTTTAAATCTCTGATTCAGGTAACAGGTGATGTCATTTTAAATACTTGTTTTCTATTTCAGTAATTCCATCTATACGTCTTTGGTGTCTTTCTTCTTTTGAAAACTCAGTTCCTAACCATGTATCAACAATGGCATATGCGAGTTTTTCGCCAACAATAAAAGCCCCTAGGGCTAAAACATTAGTATCATTATGTTCTCTTGTCAGACGAGCAGAAAGAAGATCCCCGCATAGCGCTGCTCTTATGCCTTTAACCTTGTTGGCAGCTATTGAAATTCCTATTCCAGTTGAGCATACTACTATACCCTTTTCACATTCCCCTTTGCTTACCGCTAAAGCGGCTTTCAGCGCAAATGCCGGATAATCCACCGACTCGGTGCTATATGTTCCAAAGTCTTTAACTTCATATCCTTTCTCAATAAGATAAGATTTTATTTGCTCTTTCAAAGCAAAACCACCATGGTCGCTCCCTAATGCAATCTTCAAAGCTGCAGCCTCCTTCTTTTTCTAAATAAATTTTATAGTAACATAGCTTCATTGTCAAAATTATAAATGTACATTTTAAAATCCATAAACCAGCACCAAATCATACGTTATGTAACGCATACACAGAAGTAAAGATACTTCTAAAGTCTTTCCAGAACCTTTAAAAGTAGCCCTTCTATATCATTCGCACAACTTTTGTATACATCATAATCCTGCCCGAAAGGATCAATTACATCCAGATCCTCTGTTAAACCGGCAAATTCTTTTAATACATAAACCTTATCTGACGCTTCGGGATAAATATCGATGATCATATTTCTATGATGCCTGGTCATTGTAAAAATCAAATCTGCCTTTTCAATGTCTGAACCGTCCATAACTTTTGCCCTGTGAGGTTTTAAATCAATATTAAATTCATTTTTCATTACCTCAATTGCCTGATAGCTTGCCGGATCATTATCAAAAGCATATACTCCTGCTGAACATACTTCAAATTCATCCTGGATACCTTTTTCTGCTATTATGTCCTTAAATATAGCCTCTGCCATGGGACTTCTGCAGGTATTACCCGTACAAACAAAAATTATACGCTTCACCTTATCACTTCTCCTTATCAGCTTCTATAATCTTCCCGGAGGAAGCCTTTTTTAGCCTGTTCATGATAGCTCTGCCAATACCTTTCTCCTCAAAGGTTTCTGAATAAATAATGTCTACTTTTTTTTCATCAAATGTTCTTAGAGAATCGTACAGCCCTGTTGCTATCTGCTCGGCATGTTTCACTGAGCCTGCATTCACAATTACATCTGCACTATATTTATGCGCATTTTCCCGGCTTGTTAAAACCCCGACTTTAAGACCTTGCCTGCTGCTTTCTTTTATAAGATTATTAATCTTTTTCACAATTGAATCCGACTCCCCGCTTATCAGAAACATTTCAGCCTTTGGAGAATAATGGCGATACTTCATACCCGGTGACCGTGGCTTTTTGTCGCCTTTGATTTCCAGAGCAGGATCTGTATCGACTTTTCCCAAGACTTTTTCCAGCATCTCCAAAGTAACCCCGCCTGGTCTTAACACGACAGGAATATCAGTGGTCACATCCAGAACAGTTGACTCAACCCCCACCTGGCAGGGTCCACCATTGATAATGTACTCTATACGTCCATTCAGATCATCTATTACATGTTTAGATGTTGTTGGGCTGGGGCGGCCTGAAATATTTGCACTTGGTGCAGCTACAGGAACACCTGCTTCTTTTATAAGTCTTTGAGCAATGGGACTGGCAGGCATACGAACCGCTACCGTGTCCAAACCAGCCGTTATTATATCAGGAACCAGGTTTGACTTTTTAAAAACCATGGTTAAAGGGCCCGGCCAGAAGGCTTCAATTAGTAATGCCGCAGTTTCAGGTATTTCAGCAACCAATTCTTTGAGCTTATAAACTTCGGCAATGTGTACAATCAGGGGATTGTCCGACGGTCTGCCTTTAGCTTCGTATATTCTCTTGACTGCATCCTGGTTAAGAGCATCGGCCCCAAGACCATAGACTGTCTCTGTCGGGAAAGCTACCAGTTTTCCTTCTCTCAGGGCTTTTGCTGCGTCTGAAAACGCTTCATCATCGGCTCCATTTATTATAATTGTATTCATTCAGTACTACCTCAGTTTTATTTGATATTATACCATTTTTCCTTTAAAAAAAAGAGGTATCCCTTAATTATCCGGACCTCTTTTTTCTTTCTGTTGTCTTGCTTATATTCTTTTGTTTCTCGTATCACGAGTACGATATTCGATTTCTTTCTTAATTTCGTCGGAATCATCTTTCCAGGAAACATGAGCAGATTTTATACCCAGTCCATGCTCCCTTATTTTTTTTGCATTGCCCTCTTTATAGCATCCATCACAAAAGTAACCGCTGTTAACAGGTTTACCACATAGCTTACATCGAATAAATCCTTTATTGTCTCCGACGATTTCCAGCCGGTCTTCCCTTAAATAACGCCTAATGGATTTCAATGAAACCCCTATATGCTGCATTACTTCATTTGAACTGGCACCGGGATGTTCTGTGAGATACTCCTTAATCTTTCTGAATTCTTCTTCTTCAATTGGGAAACACGCCGGACAGACTTCTTCAAATGCTACCTTTTCAAAAAACCTATGACATCTTGCGCATTGGTGATTTGCCATTCTGTCTCTCCTTATTCTTATTATTAATTATATTGCTCCGTTAATGTCGCCCGAAAGAACAGTAATAGCTCTTATTCATTTTGAAATGTTATTTCTTTTTATCAAAAAAAACCGACTGGTTACTGTTTTGATTCGGGTAATAAGCTCCTGTCACGCGTTTATACTCATTAGCGTTTTTTATCTGCTCCCGTGTAGCCGTAAGTTCAGCTTTAACAAGTGCAGTGTTTTCGTCATCTAACTCTTTTATTTTTTTTATGCATTGCATTATACTGTCTACAACTTTCTTTAGTTCTGCCGTACCCGGCAGATTATGCTGCGGGAGCTCTTCAAATGAGTTTAATGAAAGTAACTCCTTAAGCCTTGTTGAATAGACCGTAAACTGCTCATCCAGTTTATCGACAGCGTCCATTCTTTTTTGGCATTCTTCCAGAAGCCGACTCATTTCATCAAACCTCTGCTCTTTTATTACCTCATTCTGACTTTTGGTAAACAAAAGTATTTCGTCCAATAAAGCCAGCTTTTTGGACGAAATATCAATTAATCTCTGAATATAATCTTCTGCTTTCATAAAATCTCCACATTATACAGGCGCACTTTCAAGTTTTCTGCCCTGTTTCTTTGATATCTTCATGGCCTGCTCCCAGGTGTCTCTGAGGATCTTTGCAAAACCCAGCACTTCATCCAGTATTTCCTTGTCCTTTGCCACATTTGCGTCTATAAGCCTTCTGAGCATATAGTCATAGATAGAGTTCAGACTGGAAGATATCTCGTAATTCATATCCAGTGTATTCATGAATTCTGAAACTATATTTTGTGCTTTAATAATATTTGTGTTTGCATCTTGTATATTTTTCTTTTCTATGCTGTCAATACCCCGCATGATAAACTTTACAAGGCCGTTATATAACATTAGGGTCAGTTCCTCAGGACTCGCTGTATAAATTGAGTTCTCCTTATATTGGTTGTATGCATTATATGCGATCATAATATTGCCTCTACTTTCATTTGATTCTCTATATTACTTTTATCGTATCATTGTTGATTAATATTAAATTGGCTCAACAGCCAGGAGCTTTGTTGATTCATCTGGGCAAGCATAGTCTCCAACGCCGAGAATTTTTTATAATAATTCTCTTCCTTTCTGGTGAGCTTGGCTAGCATATTATTGATTCTGTCATCGTAATCCTTAAGCTGATCACTTATCAGGTTCTTTGTGTTAGATAAGTCTCCTTCGATACCGGCTTTTTCCAGAAGGATTCCCTTCCTTCCGTCTTTGTCTCTGAGT
>DUNT01000130.1 GCA_012839205.1 Clostridiaceae bacterium | reverse complement strand
ATGGCTGAATAAGGAAGAACCTTTCCCAGGTATAGAATATATCTGGGCGTTTCTTTATTCTCAGGAAAGAGGATAAAGGGAATCCCTCTTGTAATATGTGTTGCCACAGCTATAACAGCTATTAAAATCAATGATTGAGTAGTTGTAAGAACCATATACTAAAATCCTTCCTCAATATTCTTCTTAAATACGGTTAAGGCCAGCACAATCAATGCCATAGAAGGTATAATAAAGTTATCAGGCCCGAATATCAAAAGGCATATTACCGATACTGCCACGCCTGTAATTGCAGGGATATGCTTCTTTTCAGCTTTCCATTGGTTTATAAAAATCACTACAAACAGGGCGGTCATGACAAAATCAATGCCCATGGTATCAAAAGCGAACAATGACCCAATAAGGCCGCCAACGGCTGAAGCAATTACCCAATACATCTGATTAAGCAGGGTTATAAAGAACATGAACCAGGTTTTATCAATTCCCTCCGGTGGCTCTGTTGAGCATAAAATGGAGTAGGTTTCATCGGTTAATCCTGCTATCAGATACGGCTTTAACCTTCCTATGCCTTTAAAGTTTTTTAACATAGAGACTCCATAGAATAAATGTCGTGCATTTACTATAAGAGTAATTAAAAATGCATTGATGGGATTAAATGCTACGGTTAACAAATTTACTGCTATAAACTGCATGGACCCGGCATAGATGAAGAAGCTCATCAGAATTGCCCATCCAAAATGATAGCCCTTGCTGTTTAATAATATACCAAAAGCTGCTCCTAAAAAAAGATAACCTGTCATAACAGGAATAGTATGCGGAAAAGCGGCTTTTAGTGCCTTTAACTTATGGCGCACGATAAGTTCCCCCTAATGCATAACAATAAAAATAATATTAAATATTTACTATATACATTTTAAAGGAATACTGCAAGAGGGGGGAGCAGCGAAGAGTCTTATTAATCCTATGTCGCCTTCCATTCTGAGTGCTGCGCATCGCTCCATCCTCCGTCATTCTGAGCGTCAGCGAAGAATCTTTCGCGTTGACACAAAAGATCCTTCGACTCCACTTCGTTCCGCTCAGGATGACAATTAGAGAGAACTGCGCATCAAGGATGACACTTAAATAGGCAGTTTCGAAAAAGCGGCTTCATCCCCGATAACAGTAATATTATTATGAAGCTGCAATATTGATGCGGGAACCTCATGCGTTACCGGACCGAAGAAGGCTTTCGCAACCATCTCAGCCTTTCTTTCACCAGATACCACAAAAAGAATTTTTTTCGCATGCATAATAGCTTTGATACCCATTGTATATGCTAGTCTTGGTACGTCTTCCTTTTTTTCAAAAAACCGTTTATTGGCTTCAATGGTATCATCGGTAAGAGTGGTGCAGGCAACCTCCAGCTCAAATGGGGTACCCGGCTCATTAAAGCCTACATGTCCGTTATTTCCCATACCCAGTAGCTGCAGGTCGATTCCTCCAAGTGAACGAATGATTTGTATGTAATCTGTAACAGCTTTTTCCGGATCTTCTTCAAGACCATTGGGCACATATGTATTTTCGATTGGGATATTGACTTTGCTAAATAAATATTTGTTCATGAAATATCTGTAGCTCTGTGGATGGTCACCACCAAGACCTTTGTATTCGTCAAGATTGACTGTTTTTATTCTGGAAAAATCCAAATCTCCTTTTTCATATCTTTCAACTAAAATATTATATAGACCAATTGGGCTAGAGCCTGTTGCAAGACCAATAACGCTGTCAGGTTTAATCAAAATCTGAGCAGAGACAATGTTTGCAGCTTTTCTGCTCATATCATCATAATCCTTTGCCCTGATTATTTCCATTAGAATACCTCCAATCAGATTCTGTAAAGAATTCTCTAAACAATTATACATCAATCATTGAAATAATATATATTTTTTTTGCAATATTTTTTACACTGTGTTTGCCAATGTTAGCCAGCCTATATATAATGTAATTATATTTGAAATAATATAGAAAAATATAATAGGGTGAATATATGGAAGCTAAAAAAATATCCGATTCAATGATAGAAATGCGGGAGCTGGTACTTCCAAATGATGCGAATATTCTAGGAAATCTGTTAGGAGGAAGACTTCTGCATTGGGTTGATGTAGCGGGGGCTATGGCTGCATCACGACACGCCAAATCAATTGTGGCCACTGTTTCCATTGACAGTGTGGAATTCAAACATCCTGTCAAAGTCGGGGAAATGATTTTATTAAAAGCCAGGCTTACCTGGGTTGGCAGAACCTCTATGGAGGTTTTGGTGGAGGTTTGCTCAGAAAACTATTTATCAGGGGAAACAATTTTTACTAACAGAGCATATATCACTTTTGTTGCAGTGGATGAAAACAATAAACCTGTTCCTGTGCCCGGACTGATTCTTGAAACCGAAGAGGAAATCAGGGAAAACAAGGAAGCCATCAAACGCCGTGAACAAAGGCTCTTAAGACGGAGCGCATCAGGGATGCCCAACTGCTGACAAACAGTACGATATTTCGTCTGCCCATTGGGGAGGAAGGTACATTATTTGCACATCTTAAGTATCAATGTTATCAGGGATACCAGGAACCAACCATTACACTTTTATTGACAACTTGTAACCCAATGGTTACAATTACATCTATGAATTAAAGGGGCAATGTTTCTCTATATTTTGCGGAGTATAGTGGAACACCGATAGGAGTTGAAGCAATATGCCTATTCAGGCACCTAGAGGAACCAGAGACATCTTGCCGGATGATATAAACCAATGGAATTATGTTGAAAAAGAATTTGCACTTGTTTGTAAAAAATTCGGATACAAAGAAATTCGCCTTCCTGTATTTGAATATACAGAGCTTTTTCAGCGGGGAGTCGGCGATACCACTGATGTAGTTCAAAAAGAGATGTATACTTTTGAAGATAAAGGCGGACGAAGTATTACTCTAAGGCCGGAAGGAACGGCTGGTGTGGTCAGAAGCTATATAGAACACGGGATGTCTTCATTACCACAGCCGGTAAAACTTTTTTATCAGATTACTGCCTACAGATATGAAAAAGTCCAGAAAGGCCGTTATCGGGAGTTCCATCAGTTTGGTGTAGAGCTTTTGGGTGCTGCTGATCCGGCTGCTGATGTTGAAGTGATATCAATGCTTTCGCTGTTTTTTAACAGGCTTGGTATAAAGAATTTAAAGCTCAATTTAAACAGCATAGGTTGTCCTGAATGCAGAAGTGCATACAATGAGCTTTTAAAGAGCTATCTTGCAGACAAAATCGGGGATATGTGTGACACCTGCAAGACACGTTATGGTAGAAATCCCATGCGTATTTTGGATTGCAAAGAGGAGTTGTGCAAAAAGAAACTCATAGATGCGCCGGCTCTTTTAGACCATATTTGTGATGATTGCCGGGAACACTTTAATCAGGTGACCAAAAAACTTGATACAATTGATATTCATTTCGATATAGACAAGAATATAGTACGGGGTCTTGACTATTATACAAGAACTGTGTTTGAGTTTGTGTCAGAAAACATAGGAACCCAAGGCACAGTCTGTGGCGGAGGCCGTTATGACGGTTTGGTGGAAGCCTGTGGCGGAGCCCCAACACCGGGAATAGGATTTGCTCTTGGAGTGGAGCGGCTTCTGCTTGAAATGAACAGCCAGGGAATAGAGTTTCCTATCCCTGAGACACCTGATATTTACATTGGAGCAATAGGTGAAAAAGCAGGACCCGTAAGTGAGAAATTAGCCTGGCAGCTGCGTAACAATAATATATACTGTATAAAAGATATTATGGGCAGGAGTGTAAGAGCCCAGATGAAATATGCCGATAAACTGGGAGTTCGTTATTCGCTTATTCTGGGGGATAATGAAATCGAAAGCAATAAAGCCCAGCTTAGGGACATGAAAACCGGAGAGGTTAAGGATATCAGCCTGGACACCCTTATTGACAGACTGGTAAAGAATAAAGGCTGACACACTTTGGAGGATTCTTTATGGAAAATATACAAGGGATGAAAAGAACTCATAGATGCGCAGAACTGACTGTCGCCGATGCCGGCAAGGAAGTTGTATTAATGGGTTGGGCTCAAAGAAGAAGAGATTTGGGAGCCCTGATTTTTATCACATTAAGAGATAGAAGCGGTATCATGCAGGTGGTTTTCAACAGCGAGACCGATCCTGAGCTGCATGAAAAAGCTTTTCAGGTCAGAAGTGAATATGTATTGGCAGTGAGAGGAACCCTGGCCCTCAGAAGTCCTGAGGCCATAAATAAGAATATGCCTACAGGAGAGCTGGAGGTTATCGCAACAGAACTCAGAATTCTGAGTAAGAGTGAAACGCCTCCATTTCATATTGAAGAGGATTCCCACGCCAATGAAGTATTAAGACTTAAATACAGATATCTGGACTTAAGAAGGCCGGATCTCCAGAAAATTCTTATGCTGCGGCACAGAGTTGCAAAACTTGCCCGGGACTATTATGACGAAAACGGTTTTTATGAGATTGAGACACCCGTGCTTGGAAGAAGTACCCCGGAAGGGGCCCGGGACTATCTTGTCCCCAGCCGTGTTCACCCGGGGAAATTTTACGCACTTCCCCAGTCTCCTCAGTTGTTCAAACAACTTCTGATGGTGGCCGGGTATGACCGTTACATGCAAATTACCAAATGCTTCAGGGATGAGGATTTAAGAGCTGACCGCCAGCCTGAGTTTACCCAGATTGACCTTGAAATGAGCTTTGTGGATGTAGAGGATGTTATAAAGGTAAACGAAGGCTTTATACAGAGATTGTTTAAACAGCTTCTGAATATTGATATGCCGGTGCCGTTTAAAAGGCTCAGCTTCAATGAGGCTATGGCCCGTTATGGTTCTGACAAACCCGATACCCGTTTCGATATGGAGCTTATTGATTTATCAGATGTAGTCAAAGATTCGGGATTTAAGGTTTTCAGTGATACTATAGCCAGTGGCGGAAGTGTTCGTGCCCTAAATGCCAGAGGCGGCGGATCATTTTCGAGAAAAGAAATAGATGCTTTGGGAGAGGTAGTTAAAACCTATAAAGCAAAAGGCCTTGCATGGATTGTTGTGGAAGAAGACAGCCTGAGGTCCCCTATTGCAAAGTTCTTATCAGAGGAAGAAAAGAGTAAGATATTAGAGCGGACAAAAGCCGAAAAGGGAGATTTGCTTCTGTTTGTGGCTGACAAGGATGAGATTGTTTTTGATTCCTTAGGCCATCTGCGGCTGCATCTGGGCGAAAAACTCAATCTTATAGACAAGAATCGTTATGATGTATTATGGATAACTGAGTTCCCGCTCTTTGAATGGGATGAGGAAGAAGAGCGCTGGGTTGCAAAGCACCACCCGTTTACTTCGCCTATGGATGAGGATATTGATTATCTTGATTCCGATCCTGCAAGAGTAAGGGCAAAAGCATATGATATTGTTATCAACGGCTATGAGGTAGGCGGAGGCAGTATCCGTATTCATAACCAGGAACTTCAGCAAAAGATGTTTAATTTAATAGGCTTTACCGATGAGCAGGCTAAGGAGCGCTTTGGCTTTCTATTAGAGGCCTTTAAGTACGGTACACCTCCTCACGGTGGTTTAGCTTTTGGACTGGACAGGCTGGTAATGTTACTTGCCAAAACCGACAATATCAGGGATGTCATTGCTTTTCCAAAGGTTCAGACTGCTTCGGATCTAATGACAAATGCTCCCGATATAGTTGATGATAAGCAACTTGAGGAGCTCTGTATCAAGACGGTGGAAAAAAGTGAATAAGAAATTATTTAACGAAATATTGTCATGGGTTTTGCATATTGCAATTGCTGCAGTATTGGGGGTTTCAGTGATAGTATTTCTGGGCCGGCTTACTATTGTAAACGGTAATTCCATGTCACCTACCCTCAAGAATCAGAATGTTATAATTATTGAGAGTATTACTCCTCGTTTCGGCACAATTCAACAGGGAGATATAGTGGTACTAAAAATACCCGAACTCTTGGAGGGGAAGCAGAAATATGCTGTGAAAAGGGTAATAGCCAAAGAAAACCAGCATATTGAGATACGTGACGGTAAAGTGTTTGTTGATGGAAGGCAGCTTGTTGAAGACTATATAAATAATGAAGAAACCCATATTGGAAATAACTTATATGCAGATATGACTGTGCCGGAAGGCTGTATATATGTTCTCGGAGATAACAGGATTCCTGAAAAAAGCAGAGACAGCAGAGTTTTTGGCCCGGTTAAAGAAGACCGGATTGTGGGAAAATGCTGGATCAGGATTTTTCCCTTCACCGAAGCAGGACGGGTAGAATAAAGATCCTTCGCTTTGCTCAGAATGGCAGTTGGTTTTGAGACAGCTGCTTTTTTTCTTGCTTTTTCCTGTTTTATGATTATCCGCTATGTTAGAATATAGTTATACTAAATATAGCCAGATTCTTGAGGTATTCTATGTTGAAACAAAGAATATCTCAAAGAACTAAACAAAGCCTTTACCATGTTCAGAATGGGCAATTTAATTCCACTTCTGAACAGCGCAAAGTAAAATCAAAAAACCTTACATATAACGATTAGAAACATGAGAGGAAGCACAACATGGACAAAGACGTTCTCAACAAAGCCCCGCTTTTAGAGGCGTTTAAAGATGTTATACAGAATAAAAAACTTGAAGAAGCATTTGCACGGGCTTGTATTACCGATCTTTGCTACTATAAATCAGACAAGAAAATGGAGCTTAATATAGAGTGCTGTGACTGTGTAAACCCTGCCCAGATTAAAGGTTTGGAAAAAGCCATTTCTGACAGTCTTAACATAAAAGTCAAAGTTCGTCCCGGTTTTAATACACCATTAAAGGATGAACTGGAGGATTGGCAAAAGGAGCTGCTACTGGCCAAAGTTAAGTCTGTTAAAAAGCATTTTCTACACTTTATTGAAGATGCTGAAATTAATCTTTCAGGCTCATACCTGAATGTTATTCTTAAGAATCAATCTTCATCCATTCTCATAGCCGCCGGAGTGGGCAATTGTATAGAGAAAGCCATGCTTGACCTGTTCGGAAAGGTGGCTACTGTAAAATTCATTGACTCCGAACAATGTGAAAAATTGGTTGATTATCTGGAAAAAAAGCAGGAAGAAGAAGCCCGTATTGTTTCTGAGATGATGTCATCCATTTCAGAGGATGCATCTAAACTTGCCAAAGAAAAAACACAGAATACACCTGAGCCCATAAAACAGACAGGTGCTGTCAAATACGGCTCCAGAAAGACCAGATCATCCAACAAAGATCCTAATCTCATATATGGCAGAGGAATAAAGGGCTCAGTTATAAAGATGAGTCAAGTGGATACCAACTCAGGCATGGTGACAATTCAAGGGCAGATTTTGAAGGCTGAAAAAAGATCTTTAAAATCCGGCAGAATTCTTTACACGTTTGATATAACAGATTTTACCTCATCCCTGACATGTAAGCTATTCACCAATGAGGAAGAATTGAAACTTATTTCGGAAAAGCTCACAAAAGGCCAATATGTGCGTTTAAGCGGAGAGGCACAGTATGATATGTATGCCAAGGAGCTGGTTATACTGGCCCGGGACATCCTCCTGGTAGAGGTAGAGACTACCATGCGAATGGATAATGCGCCGGTTAAGAGAGTAGAACTTCATTTACATACACAGATGAGCCAGCTGGACGCAATAAGCCCTGCAAAGGAATTAATCAAAAGAGCAGCCAAATGGGGCCATAAAGCGGTTGCCATAACTGATCACGGTGTAGTTCAGGCATTTCCTGAAGCTCAGGACGCGGTTAATGAGCTTAAGAAAAAACAGGATCAGGATATAAAAGTACTCTATGGTGTTGAAGCGTATTTTATCCCTAATGAAATATATAACAGCAAAGGTGAGCTGGACTATAAAAACTGTGATACATATCATGCGGTTATACTTGTAAAGAACCAGAAAGGCCTAAAAAATCTCTATAGAATTGTTTCGGAAAGCCACCTGAACTATTTTTACAAAAGACCCCGTATTCCCAAATCACTTTTCGAAAAGTACCGGGAAGGGCTTATTATCGGTAGTGCTTGTGAAGCAGGAGAACTGTTCCGGGCAGTTTATAAAGGAGCACCACAGGAAGAAATTGACCGTATTGCTTCATATTATGACTATCTGGAGATACAACCCATCGGTAACAACGCCTTTATGATACGACAGGGTGATGTAGCTGATGAAGAAGGGCTTAGGGAGCTGAACCGCAGAATAGTAGAGCTGGGGGACAGGCTTAATAAGCCGGTTGTAGCAACTTGTGATGTTCATTTCATTGATCCTGATGATGCTATCTATCGGGAAATCCTCCAAAGTGGCCAGGGCTATAAGGATGCCTCGTATCAGGCGCCAATTTATTTAAGAACCACCCAGGAGATGCTGGAAGAGTTTGCTTATCTGGGCGAGGATAAGGCTTATGAGGTGGTTGTCACAAATACAAACCTTATTGCAGACAGTATAGAAGCAGTTCAGCCTATACCAAATGGTACCTTTCCTCCTAATATGGAAGGTGCAGAGGATGAGATTAAAACATTGAGTGAGAAAAGGGTAACCGAATTATATGGAAATCCACTGCCCCAACTTGTTCGTGCCAGAGTTGACAAAGAGTTGAATTCCATTATCAAAAATGGTTTTTCAGTAATGTATATGATTGCTCAAAAGCTGGTTATGAAATCCTTGGAGGATGGCTATCTGGTCGGCTCCCGGGGCTCGGTTGGCTCGAGTTTTATAGCATATCTTATAGGCATAACCGAGGTTAATTCTCTTCCTGCTCATTATCGATGCGGAAAATGTAAATACTCGGAGTTTTATGACAAGGATGCCAGTATAGGTTGCGGCTTTGATTTACCGGATAAAAATTGTCCCACTTGCGGAGAATCCCTCATCAAGGATGGCTATGATATTCCTTTTGAGACCTTTTTAGGCTTTGATGGGGATAAGGAGCCTGACATTGACCTAAACTTCTCTGGTGAATATCAGTCAAGAGCTCATAAGTATGCCGAGGAATTATTTGGCGAGGGGTATACCTTTAGAGCAGGCACCATTGCGACAATTGCTGATAAGACAGCCTACGGATTTGTAAAAAACTATCTGGATGAAAAGCAGATAATCGGAACGAGGGCAGAAATAGAACGTCTTTCCTCCGGGTGTACCGGGGTAAAAAGAACAACAGGTCAGCATCCCGGTGGGATTATGATTGTGCCTCATAACAAGGATATTTATGACTTTACTCCTATACAAAGGCCAGCCGATGATACCGGCTCAGAAATTATAACAACCCATTTTGATTATCATTCCATAAGCGGACGTATTCTCAAACTTGATATTCTGGGGCATGATGACCCAACGGTAATACGTATGCTGGAGGACATAACAGGTGTGGATGCCACCACCATACCCATAGGAGAGAAAAGGACGATGGGTATCTTTTCAGGAACAGAACCCCTGGGAGTGAGTCCGGAAGAGATTAACAGTTCTGTAGGAACCTTTGGGGTCCCCGAATTTGGAACTAAATTTGTTCGCCAGATGCTTGTGGATACTAAACCTACTAAATTTGCTGAACTGATACGTATTTCAGGGCTGTCTCACGGCACCGATGTATGGTTGAATAATGCCCAGGAATTAGTAAGATCAAATACTGCAACATTGTCAAACGTTATATGTACCCGTGATGATATTATGATCTATCTGATACAGAACGATTTACCTCCGTTAGCCGCGTTCAAGATTATGGAAAGTGTTCGTAAGGGCAGAGGCCTGACACCGGAATATGAAGAGTTGATGGTTGAAAAGGGAATACCTCAATGGTATATTGAGTCCTGTAAAAAGATAAAATACATGTTCCCGAAAGCCCATGCTGCAGCCTATGTAATGATGGCGTTTCGTATAGCCTGGTTTAAGGTTTACTATCCCGAGGCATTTTACGCAACGTATTTTTCAGTCAGGGCTGACAGTTTTGATGCAAATATTATTTCGAAAGGTATGGATACAATTATCAGAACTATCGAAGATATAGAACACAAGGGTAAAGCAGCCACAAACAAGGAAAAGGATTTGCTGACAGTATTGGAGGTTGCAAGAGAGATGTATGCCCGGGGTATAAAATGTCTGCCGGTGGATTTATATAAATCCGATGCTACACGGTTTCTGATTTGCGATGACGGCATACTTCCTCCTTTCACTGCATTGCAGGGTTTGGGAGCTGCTGCAGCCAAAAATATTGTTGAGGCAAGAAAAAGTGGGGAAGAGTTTATCTCCATTGAAGATTTTAAAATGAAATCCGGCGTTTCCAAGGCTGTGATTGAAATCCTTGACAATCATGGATGCTTTGAAGGCATGGCAGAAAGCAGTCAGTTGACTCTGTTTTAATAATATAGGGTATACTGTTAATATGACATACGGGTTGAATACACCATATAGAACCTTTATCCAATGTCATGCGTGCCGCTCAGGAATTTCATCCGGAAATTATTTGCGCCGCTCCGCAATCCATGCTCCGCTTCACGTATGACATCGGCAGCGGTTCCTCCGCGTTCCTCCATACTTAAATCCATTTATTGTGCGGGTATCGCGTGGGAATTCTGAAGGTCGCGAAGCGTAATGAAGATTCTTTTGAGTTGATGTTTAAGATCCTTCGACTTCGCTGCGCTACGCTCAGGATGACAATTAGGGGGCTGCGCTACGCTCAGGATGACAATTAGGGGGCTGCGCTACGCTCAGGATGACAATTCCCGTGTCATTCTGAGCGGAGT
>DUNT01000129.1 GCA_012839205.1 Clostridiaceae bacterium | reverse complement strand
TTGGTGTTTTAGTCGACTCAATTATACCAAAAAAGGGGGGTCATTGTTTTTTTATACGAAAAAACTCTGAAACCCTTACAAATAAAACATTTGAATCTATTGATATTTAAAATAGATTAACACAACGATATTATTTAGGAGGGTAATATTATGAAAAAGATGGGGGTTATACTTTTAGCCGTACTAATGCTAACGTCTTTAATTCTCTGTTCTTGTGGGAAAACCACCAATGAGAAAATAGCCTTAAGCGAAGTAACCAGATCAGTTTTTTATGCACCTCAATATGTTGCAATAAACCAGGGATTCTTTGAAGAAGAAGGCATTACACTTGAATTAAGTACTGGACAGGGCGCAGATAAGGTAATGACCGCAGTAATCTCAGGTCAGGTGGATATCGGCTTTTCAGGCCCCGAAGCATGTGTTTATGTGTACAACGAGGGAAAAGAAGATTATGCAGTAGTATTTGCTCAGCTGACCAAAAGAGACGGTTCGTTTTTAGTCGGAAGAGAGCCGGAACCCGACTTTAAATGGGAGAACTTGGAGGGTAAATACATCATAGGCGGAAGAAAAGGCGGAGTACCTGAAATGACATTGGAGTATGTACTCAGAAAACACAATCTCGAACCAAATGTAGATTTGACTGTGGATACCAGTGTCCAGTTTGCTGTAATGGGGGGAGCGTTTACAGGAGGAACCGGAGATTATGTAACACTTTTTGAGCCGACAGCTACTATGTTGGAAAAGGAGGGTAAAGGTTATGTGCTGGCATCCATAGGCCAGGAGAGCGGTGAAATTCCATATACCGCCTATTACGCAAAAAAGAGCTTTATAGAAAAGAACAGCGATTTGATTCAGCGCTTCACCAATGCCATATATAAGGGACAAAAATGGGTGGATTCCCACAGCCCGAGAGAAATTGCCGAGGCTATCAAGGATTTCTTCCCGGATACTGATATTGATACTCTGGAAAATGTAGCAAGGCGCTATAAGGATATTGATGCATGGAACAAGGATCCTGTGCTGAAAGAAGCATCATTGGAGCTTCTGCAGATTGTTATGGAAGAAGCGCAGGTTCTGGATAAACGTGCTCCTTATGACAAAATTGTTACCACTGAATTTGCCAAAACGGCTATAGAAAAAGTTAAATAGTCTCGTCGCTGCAGCCTTCTATGTTTACCACTCCCTTATCCATGTTATTTGGATATAGGGAGTGGTGCTTTATATCGATAATAAGAACATTAATAATAAAGTGAGGTATTACACATCAAAAATTGACGCCTGCCTGGATTATCACGTTGGCATATGGGGTAACCTCACCAGTTCTAATGATTGCCTTGGCGTCTGCAGTAAGTTTCTTAAACTCCTCATGCGTTACAAATTCAATTGGGATATCCCCGCATAAACTCTTTATTCCCTCGTAGATATCCGGATTACCATCTAATATCTCTTTAGCAAGAATAAGCTTCTCAAATACCATTTCTTCAGCCAGAGGTTTTAATACCTGCATGAATGTCGGAATACCTTTCACGACAGCCATATCTATTTTTTCAACACCTTTTGGCACAGGTAACCCAACATCGCATACAACAAACCTGTCAGTATGTCCTATTGAGCCCATTAGCCTAAGTATTGATTCGTTTTGTATACCATCTTTCTTCATTTTATTTCCTCTCCTTCTTTTTTATACTGTACTTTTTTCATAACCCAGTTTAGATAAACCGATCCTTAAAGCGGTCCATTCCACTTTTCTTGTACCTCTTTTAAAGTTGGCATACCTTTTTGAGCACCAATTTTTGTAATCGACAACCCGGCGGCAATGTTTGCAAATTCTATTGCACTTTTTATTTCCATGCCTTTGCAAATGGCCCAGGCAAGACTACCGTTAAATGTATCTCCTGCACCTGTTGTATCCACCACCGGTACCTTTATTGATGGTATGTTCACAATTTTTTCACCATCACAAAATACCACTCCTTTGTCACCAAGTGTAACAATAAGCTTATTAGGATAGTCTCTTAACAGCTTGTCAGTATTTTTTTCGTTTTGAAAAATAATTTTTACTTCACTTTCATTGGGGGTAATATATGTTGAATTATCAATTATTTCTTGTGGTAAACAAACTGCAGGCGCAGGATTTAATAAGAATGGAACATTATGTTTCTTACATATTCGCGATAAATACAAGACTGTATCCATGGGTATTTCAAGTTGTGTAAGTACTATATCGCTATCAGATATTATATGGGTAACGCTATCTATATAGTCTTCGTTAACTTCATTGTTTGCACCTGGTATAACGATAATTGAATTATCGTTATTGGCCAATACTATGTGAGCAATTCCGGTATTGTTTGTATCTGTCCGCTTGATATATTCTGTATTAACTTTTTCGTTGTTAAAGTTCTCAATGCTGTTAATGCCATAGTGATCATTACCGACACATCCAAGCATAAAAACCTCGGCGCCAAGACGAGCAACACTTACCGCTTGATTGGCACCCTTGCCTCCGGGATTTACAATAAAGTCTTTTCCCAATACGGTTTCTCCCTGTGCTGGGCGATAATCAGTAACCGCTACCAGGTCCATATTAATACTGCCTACTACACAAATTTTCAAGTTGATCCCTCCACACTTATTACTTATTGGTGCACATGATGAGCAAAAACCTGACCCTCATATAATTATCTTTTCATTCTTATAAATATTAATAATTAATATTCGGGTTTTATCTTAACCTATATTTAATGTATCATAAAAACTTACTTAAAAGAATAAGAGGTTTGTCGATTAGTAGAATATTAACATGAAAATGAATCGTGATAAGGCAAATATCATCTTTCGCAAAGATAAGAAAAAATCACCTCGGAATATCTATTAACCATTCTGAGGTGATTTTTAATTGTTGGACTTTTTTCTGTATCAGCAAAACAGTGCAGCCCATTTTCTGGCTATCATACCGAAAATCAGACCAAAGGTACATTTTGGAGAATCCTTAGCGGCAACAATATCAATTGATGCCAGTATTTCACCTTCCAGGTCGATATTTAAAACACCTATGGATTGGCCTGCTTTAACAGGAGCATTTATAATCTCAGGCATTTCTACTGTTTCGGTAATTTTGCTCTTACTGCCCTTATTAACAACCACCACAGCGTTGTCGGAAAAGACCACCGGTATCTCGGTTACAACACCTTTTTTAACTTTTATTGTTCCTGCATCCATATCCTTTTTCTCTATTCTGGCAGTTTCCCAATTGGAGAAAGCAAAGTCCAGAAGCCTCGCCGTCTCGGAGAACCTGTGATCATTTGAATCGGAGCCCAATATTACTGAAATAAACTTGGTGCCCTCGCGTTCTGCAGAGGCTGAGAGACAAAAGCCTGCCTTGCTGGTGAAGCCTGTTTTTAAACCAGTTGTTCCTCTATACCGCTTAACCAGCTTATTTGTATTGTCTAAATCGAATTTGCCATCCCGGAATGTATCATGCCATATCGTTGTATAATGCACTATTTTCGGATGCTTAGTAAGCAATTCCCTCGACATAACGGAAATATCATAAGCCGTGCTGTAATGACCATCATCGGTAAGACCTGTGCAATCCAGAAACTTGGTGTTTTTCATTTTTAGCTCCTGGGCTTTTTGATTCATCATTGCCACAAAGGCCTCTTCGCTCCCTGCAATTACTTCGGCAAGAGCAACTGAAGCATCATTAGCCGAGTGGACCGCTACAGCTTTTAAAAGCTCTTCCACCGTAAATACTTCACCTTCCTTAAGGTAAACTTGTGAACCTCCCATTTTTGAGGCATAAGCAGATATGGTGGTTGATTGGCTGAGGGTAATTTTTCCGGTGTCAACCGCTTCCATGACTAACAGCATTGTCATGATTTTTGTTATGCTGGCAATAGGCAAGGGCTCATGTTCATTAAAAGAGAATAATACTGTCCCTGTATCTGCTTCAATTAAAATGGCGGCTTTTGCATTAACTTTAAACTGAGGAGTTGCGCCTGAAGTCTCATCTTCCACAGTTGAGACATTCTCACTTTTATCTTCCGGGGATTCAATTGTCATAATGGAAATCTCCGAGTCATATGTACCTGTAAGAGCATCGTAACCTTCAGCAAAGGCTGTGATGCCGGATGCTAAACAAATCGCCAGTGTCAATGATAAAATAAACCTGCACTTACCTTTCATAGATATCACTCCATAGACTTATCCATAAAAACTATATGCAGGCTTATTGGTGTTATTCAATTTTTGAAATTTTTATTGAATAATATCAATTATTAATGGTGTTTGAGGGGGTTTTTCCCTGCTTATAACAACTGCTTTTTCCAGTTCATCGAGGGAATCTTTAAACAGAGATTCAGAATTGGCATGAAGCATCATTATAGGCTCCCCTGCCTTCACCATTTCTCCGGGTTTTTTCAGAAGAGTAATACCGGCTCCCGGATCAATCACACTTTCTTTGGTTGCTCTTCCTGCTCCCAAAAGCATGGATGCAACACCTAATCTGTCAGAGATAATTGAAAAAATGTACCCATCCGAGGCCGCTCTGTACTCGGTAGTATATTTGGCCGAAGGTAATAGCTCCGGATTATCCACAACTTCTTCGTTTCCATTCTGGGCTTTTATCATTTGTTTGAATTTTTCAAGCGCACTTCCGTCTTTTATAGTGCCTTCGGCCAGTCGGGCACATTTGTTAAAGTCGCCCATACCCGCAAGTTCCAGCATTTTCGCTGCAAGTGTTATACAAACCTCTGTTATATCATCGGAACCATTACCTGAAAGTACTTCAATGGCTTCTTTAACCTCCAGGGCATTGCCGACGGCTTTTCCCAAAGGACGATCCATATCGGTTATAACCGCTACGGTTTTGCGTTTAGCCCCCGATCCGATTTCTACCATGGCTTTTGCCAGCTTTTGCGCATCCTCAGTAGTCTTCATAAAGGCACCACTTCCCACCTTAACATCCAGTACAATGGCATCAGATCCGGAAGCCAGCTTTTTACTCATTATACTGGCCGAAATAAGGGGTATACTCTCAACCGTTCCTGTAACATCCCTGAGGGCATAAAGTTTTTTGTCAGCAGGCACCAGATTCCCTGTCTGTCCTGCCACAGCCAGTCCTATATCCTGAACAATTTTAATAAATTCCTCCTGAGAGAGTTGAGTATTAACTCCCGGTATTGACTCCAGCTTATCAATAGTACCTCCGGTATGTCCCAGCCCACGACCGCTCATTTTCGCCACAGGAACTCCCAGTGCTGCAACCATGGGGCCCAGAATCATTGTGGTTTTATCCCCAACACCCCCGGTGCTGTGTTTGTCTACCTTTATTTTGGGTATTTCAGACAAATCTATAGTATCACCGGAAGCTACCATTGCAAGGGTAAGATTCAGGGTTTCCTCATCATCCATGCCCTTTAAACAAATAGCCATCAGCAGACTGCTTGCCTGGTAATCAGGAATTGAGCCATCGGTTACACCTCTAACGAAAAACTCTATTTCCTCCCTGGAAAGTTTTAATCCTTCTTTCTTTTTAATGATGATATCAACCATCCTCATAAAAACTCAACCTTCCTTCTCTTTATATCATCTTCAGCGTTAACAGTAATGGGCAAGAGCAAGATACCATATGATGCCTTCACCTATTGTGTTTAATGTCAGATAAAAGATCCTTCGGCTCCGCTCAGGATGACGTAGGGGGTGCTGTGCTGCGCTCGGATGACAGTAAACGTAGCAGGTGCCGTGAGTGATGTCAAAATATTAGAAGTGAGAAGTGAGATATTTGCTTATATTCTTTATACAATTTCTTACTTCCAACCTAGCACTTCGCACCTCTCACATCCCAATTGATGGATTCACTTAAGCGGCGCAGTTGACTCACTCTACAGGCACCATATGATATATTTATATTAGTATTCCTTTTAAGAAGCTCTTACCTTCAATTTGGGCCTCAACTCCCAAATACTCGGCAATGCTGGCAGCTATATCGGAAAAGCTATCCCGTGTGTGAAGGTTCACTCCTTTTTTGACCGGCTTTCCATAGATCAGGAGCGGTACATACTCCCTTGAATGGTCAGTGCTTTCGGTTGTGGGGTCACAGCCATGGTCAGCAGTGATAATTAATATATCGCCATCCTTCATAGCTCCGGTTATTTCCGGAAGACGCCGGTCAAAATCTTCTATTGCGCGGGCATATCCTTCAGCATCGTTCCGGTGTCCGTAAAGCATATCGAAATCCACAAGATTAGTAAAAAGAATCCCTGAAAAATCCTCCTTAATCCATTCGATTGTACGGTCTATGCCTTCGGTGTTTCCCTGGATGTGGACTGCATGTGTTATGCCTTGCCCGGCAAAAATATCCTCAATCTTTCCTACGGCCCTTACCTCCAAACCCTGTTCCTTTGTATAATCAAGCACAGTTTTTCTAACAGGCTTTAAAGAAAAATCCCGCCTTCGTTCAGTTCTTCTAAAACTCCCCGGCTGTCCTTCAAAAGGGCGGGCTATTACTCGTCCTACTCCATGCTTGCCCGATAATATGCTTCTGGCTTTTTCACACATTTCATATAGCTGTTCTACAGGGATTATATCCTCATGAGCAGCAATCTGAAACACACTGTCGGCAGAAGTATATACAATGGGATATCCTGTTTTAATATGTTCTTCTCCGAGTTCCTCAATAATAGCCGTCCCGGAGGCAGGGTAATTACCAATGCACTTTCTGCCTATAGCTTTTTCAAAGGCATTGATAACTTCATCGGGAAATCCCTCAGGGTATGTGGGAAAAGCACTGTCCAAAACAATTCCGGCAATTTCCCAGTGTCCTGTGGTGGTATCCTTACCCTTGGAGAGTTCAGCTAAGCGTCCCATTGAAGCTAATGGGTTTTTCGTTTTTTCTATATAATCTACTCCTTCAATATGACCTAACCCCAAACTTTTTAAATTCTCAAGTTTGAACCAGGGCTGGTTTTTCATTGCGGCAGCTATATTACCAAGGGTATTGCTCCCTATATCTCCATAGATACCAGCATCTGGCAGCTCCCCAATTCCAAGGCTGTCTAAAACTACTATAATTGCTCTTTTCACTTTTTTGTTTCCTCCGCTAACAACAGAATTCTTATTTGTAGTTTCTATTATACGCTATTACTTTATTTATCACTTCTTAACTGAAATAAAACAGAGTATTTGTTCAATAACATATAGTTTCATTTCTTATCATGCTTAGAGCTTGTCGGTTTTATTAATCATGTGATAAGCTGTTAAGGGTGGTGACAAAATTTGTATAATGCTCTTCTGGTGTTTTTATTCTTTATATTAATAATGGCACTGCAGGCCAGGCACCTGAAATGTGAATTTGTAAAAATATCTCAGAAGAATTTGAATATACGAATCGCACTGATTTCTGATATTCATATGAGATTTCTGATGGTTCCCTCTGATGATGCAGCAAAAGCCATATCTAAAAACAATCCTGATTTGATTATTATTGCCGGAGATATTATTGATAAGGAAAAACATATCTATGCTTTTACCCGGTGGATTAAAAAAGTCTCGGGTAATATTCCGGTTTATCTGGTATTGGGAAACCATGACCACAGCTGTTTTAAAAAAAATCCAAAGTCAAAAGATATTTTTATGTTAAATATAAAGAATTTAGGGCTTAAGTTATTAATAAATGATTCAACAATTTTCAGAAAAAACGGAAAAAGTGTAAATCTCATTGGCATAGATGATTACAGACAGGGCAAAACCAATAAAGGACTTGCCCTGTCAAAAAAAGATCCCTCTGCAGACATGAATATCGCAATCAGTCATAACCCGGAATTTGCATTATCATT